>DASQVF010000526.1:0-2732 GCA_035640915.1 Propionibacteriaceae bacterium | reverse complement strand
CCCTGCCGGCCCAGCCGCCACCGCTCGAGGTCCGGCGCCCGGTGCAGCTGCCCTCGGGTGCCTACGTCTGCGGTGACCACCGCGACACCGCCTCCCTCCAGGGGGCGGTGGTGTCCGGGTTCCGGGCCGCCCGGGCGGTGCTCGCCGACCTCGGCGTACCCGGCTCCAGCGATTAGGCTCGACAGCACCATGAGCCTCTTCCCCCGCCTGGAACCCCTGCTGGCCCGGGTGAGCAAGCCGATCCAGTACGTCGGCGGCGAGCTCAACTCAGTGGTGAAGGACTGGGATGCCGTCGACGTGCGCTGGTGCCTGTCCTACCCCGATGCGTACGAGGTCGGTCAGCCCAACCAGGGCATCGCGATCCTCTACGAGATCCTCAACGAGCGGGACTGGATCCTGGCCGAGCGGACGTACGCCGTCTGGCCCGATCTCGAGGCCCTGATGCGCGAGCACGGGGTGCCGCAGTTCACCCTCGACGCGCACCGCCCGGTCGGGGAGTTCGACCTGCTCGGCTTCAGTTTCGCCACCGAGCTCGGCTACACCAACATGCTGAACGCGCTGGACCTGGCCGGTCTGCCGCTCTACGCCGTCGACCGCCGTGAGGACGACCCGATCGTCCTGGCCGGCGGGCATGCGGCTTTCAACCCGGAGCCGGTGGCGGACTTCCTGGACGCCGCGGTGCTCGGCGACGGCGAGCAGGTCGCGCTGACCATCTCGGCCCTGGTCCGCGACTGGAAGGCCGAGGGGCGGCCCGGGGGGCGCGACGGTCTGCTGCTCCGGCTGGCCCAGCACGGCGGGGCCTACGTGCCGAAGTTCTACGACGTGGACTACCTGCCGGACGGGCGGATCCGGCGGGTGGCGCCGAACCGGCCGGACGTGCCGTTCTCGGTCGCCAAGCACACGCTGATGGAACTCGACGAGTGGCCATACCCGGCCAAGCCGCTGGTGCCGCTGGCTGAGACGGTGCACGAGCGCTACTCGGTGGAGATCTTCCGCGGCTGCACCCGGGGCTGCCGGTTCTGCCAGGCCGGGATGATCACCCGCCCGGTGCGGGAGCGCAACATCGAGACCGTCGGGAAGATGGTGCAGGGTGGCATCGAGGCGACCGGGCTGGAGGAGGTCGGCCTACTCAGCCTGTCCAGTGCCGACCACTCCGAGATCGGTGAGATCACCCACCAGCTGGCCGACCGCTACGAGGGCAGCAACGTCTCGCTGTCGCTGCCGAGCACCCGGGTCGATGCGTTCAACATCGACCTGGCCAACGAGCTGTCCCGCAACGGCCGGCGCTCCGGGCTGACCTTCGCGCCTGAGGGCGGGTCGGAGCGGATGCGCAAGGTGATCAACAAGATGGTGTCCGAGGACGACCTGATCGCCACCGTCGCGGCGGCGTACAGCCACGGCTGGCGCCAGGTGAAGCTCTACTTCATGTGCGGTCTGCCGACCGAGACCGACGAGGACGTGCTGGCCATCGCCGACCTGGCCAAGCGGGTGATCGCCACCGGTCGTGAGGTCAGCGGGCGGCGTGACATCCGGTGCACGGTGAGCATCGGCGGGTTCGTCCCGAAGCCGCACACCCCGTTCCAGTGGGCGGCGCAGTGCGACGCCGAGACGATCGACGCGCGACTCACCAAGCTGCGCGATGCGGTGCGCGCCGACCGGCAGTACGGCCGCGCGATCGGCTTCCGCTACCACGACGGCCAACCGGGAATCATCGAGGGCTTCCTGAGTCGCGGCGACCGCCGGGTGGGTCGGGTGATCGAGGCGGTCTGGCGGGACGGCGGCCGGTTCGACGGCTGGAGCGAGCACTTCTCCTACGCCCGCTGGGCGGCCTGCGCCGAGCGGGCACTGGACGGCACCGGGGTGGACCTGGACTGGTACACCACCCGGGAGCGGGACTACGCCGAGGTGCTGCCCTGGGACCACCTGGACGCCGGGCTGGACCGGGACTGGCTGTGGCAGGACTGGCAGGACGCACTTGACGAGGTCGAGGTGGAGGACTGCCGCTGGACCCCGTGCTTCGACTGCGGCGTCTGTCCGCAGCTGGACACCGCGATCCAGGTCGGCCCGACGGGGCGATCGCTGCTGCCGCTGACCCCGGTCTAGCGGGACCGACCTGCGCAGAAGGGGGGCGCTCACCGAATTCCCAGGCGACCAGCGTCGTGGCCACCTACCCTGAGCGGCATGGTGGAGCAGCCGATCAGGACCGTCGAGGACCTCGTCGCCCTCGTGGGGACGCCGTTGCCCCGGGTGGCGAACAAGGCGCGGAAGGAGCTGCACGACCTGGACCGGCAGTGGCTGGCCGCCACGCCGTTCTGCCTCGTGGCGACCGCCGACCCGAGCGGCGCCTGCGACGTCTCGCCCAAGGGTGACCCGCCCGGCCAGCTGGCGTACGTGATCGACGACACCACGATCGCCATCGCCGAGCGTCCGGGCAACCGGCGGGTCGACGGCTACCACAACGTGCTGGCCAACCCGCACGTCGGGCTGATCTTCCTGCTTCCCGGCCGCGGGGACACTCTGCGGATCAACGGCCGCGCTCGGCTGGTGTCCGACGCTCCCTTCTTCGACGACATGATCGTGAAGGGGCACCGGCCGATCCTGGCCCTGGTGGTGGAGATCGAGGAGGTCTTCCACCACTGCGCGAAGGCCTTCCTACGGTCCCGACTCTGGCAGCCGGAGACCTGGACCGACCCGGTGCCCGGCCGGGCGGTGATCGCCAAGACGCTGGAGCG
>DASQVF010000525.1:0-3872 GCA_035640915.1 Propionibacteriaceae bacterium | reverse complement strand
CGGCACCTGATCCTAGGAGGACTACTTCTTGGGTGGTGGAGCCAGGGAGGCGAGCAGGGCCCTCGCTGCCTCGGTCATCACCGCTTGAGCCGCGATCCGGTCTCCGGTTCCGGCGTTGTCCCCGGGCTGCACGCCGTAGTCCCCGAACCAGCTGTGGGACGCGCCCGGCACCCCCAGATATGCGGTGTTGGCCGGGAGGTCGGCCTTGGCCTGCCCGATCTCGGCCGGCGCCACCAGGCCGTCCTCGCTGCCGAACACCGAGACGACCTTCAGGTCGGTGCGCTGCAGCCGGCCCGCCGGGTACGCGGCGAACAGCAGCAGTCCGCCCACCTTCTCGTTCGCGTCGGCCGCCGCGGCCGCAGTCGCGCCGCCGAGGGAATGGCCGCCCAGCGCCCAGTAGCCGATGTCGGGATGGAGGGCGAGCACCGACTCGGGGTGATCCGGGTCGAGGATGGAGAAGCCGAACGGCTCCTTCAGCACGGCCACGAAGAACCCGTCGTTCACCAGCGGCCTCAGCAGCTGTGCGTACGCCCGCGGGTCGACCCGCGCCCCCGGCACGAAGACCAGCCCGGTGGTCGGCGGGATCTCGTTGCCCGCCTGGTCCTCGCGGACCGGGATCATCTCGTACCAGGTGATCCGGTCGGCGATCCGCACCCGGTCGTCGGGGACCAGCGCCGCCACGGCGGTCGGGGTCGCCGCCAGCGGCCAGGCATAGGCGAGGATCCCGACCATAAGGGTGGCCAGCAGCAGGGCGGGAACCGCCAGGATGATCCGAAGCCGAGCGCGCTTTCGCATCTGGGCCGGCGTACGCCGGCGTGGAATCGCCGCATCGCCACCCTCGCGGTCCAACCGGCCGCCGAGGATCAGCGAACCGGCCGCCCAGAGCACCGCGATCAGCCCGACGACCGCGCAGGCGATGGCGAGGAGGAGCAGCGCCGGATGACCGCTCAGCAGCACCGACCACCGGGTCCATCCCAGCCGGCCGGAGACGGCGATCATCGCCGCGCCGAGCAGCAGCCAGAGAATCGCCAGCAGGATCCGGCTGCGGGCGCCGGGCTGGACCATGCCGCGCAGTTTAGACGGGCAGCCCCCCACCGGCGATGTCCGCTCGCCGGCGTCATGACGACACGGCCGGACAACGACGGAACTACCCCGGCGCTCCGTAGCAGCGGGACGCCGGGGTAGCTGGTGTTACGGGAGGGTCGCGTCTAGCTGACGGGCATCCCTCCGGTCACCCCGAGCATCTCCGCGGTGATGTAGCTCGACTCCTGCGAGGCGAAGAACACGTACGCCGGGGCAACCTCGGCCGGCTGCCCGGCGCGACCCAGGGGTGTGCTCTCCCCATGGCTTTCGGCGCGCTCGATCGGCATCGTCGCGGGGATCAGCGGGGTCCAGATGGGCCCTGGCGCCACCGCGTTGACCCGGATGCCCTTCTCCGCGAGCTGGATGCCCAAGGCTCTGGTGAAGTTGTGGATGCCGGCCTTGGTCGTGGCGTAGTCCAGCAGCTCAGGGGACGGACTCACCGCCTGCACCGAGGAGGTGTTGATGATCGCCGAGCCGGGCTCCATGTGCGGGATGGCCTTCTTGCAGAGCCAGAACATGGCGTACAGGTTGGTCTTCATCACCTGGTCGAACTGCTCGGTGGTGATCTCGGCGATACCACCCATCTGCGCCATCTGGTAGGCCGCGTTGTTCACCAGGACGTCGATGCCACCGAGCTGCTCGACCGCGGTGTCGATGATCTTCTGACAGGTGGCCTCATCCCGGATGTCGCCTGGGCAACGGACGGCCTTCCGGCCCGCCTCCTCCACCCAACGCACGGTCTCGTCGGCGTCCTCCTCTTCGCTCTCGAGGTAGCTGAGCACCACATCGGCGCCCTCGCGGGCGAAGGCAATCGCAACGGCGCGGCCGATGCCGGAGTCGCCGCCGGTGATCACGGCGCGCTTGCCGCTGAGCCGGTCGCTGCCGCGGTAGCTCTCCTCGCCATGGTCAGGCTCGTCCTGCATGGCCTCGGTGAGTCCGGGGTGAGGCAGCTGTTCGCTGGTGTCGGGCTGCTCGTACTGTGTGGTGGGATCGGTCTGGTCCGTCTGATCGGGCATGTCGGTGAACTATCCAGATCGGCTGGTGCTGAACCGATTGGTCGGGCAGGAGGCGGCCGAAAGCCCGGGAAGCGTGGCACGAGCCCCAATCCCACGTCAGCGGCTGCGGAGCAACAGCTGGATCGCCGCGCTGGCGCCGTCCTGGCCGTCGCTTGAGACGTCCTTCCCGGGATCCAGGTCACGGTAGATGTCGAAGAAGTGGGAGATCTCCCGCAGTTGGTGCGCCGGCAGGTCAGCAAGATCGGAAACGGCGTCGTACGCGGGATCTCTCTCGGGCACGCAGACCAGTTTGGCCTCCCGACCGTGCCCGGTCCGGATCCAGAAGACGCCGACGACCCGAGCCCGCACCCGAACTCCGGGATAGGTCGGCTCCGGCATCAGCACCAGCGCGTCCAGCGGTTCGCCGTCGGAGCCGATGGCACCGACGACGTACCCGTAGTCGGCCGGGTAGGCGAACGATCCGGGCAGCCGGCGGTCGAACCGCACCTGCCCCTGATCGTCCACCTCATAGACGTTCCGGCTGTTGCGAGGAATCTCGACGACCACCTCGACGATGTTGTCCACCTCGCCCAACCTAATCCCGCCGGGATTGTCATCGGACCCTGTTAGGTTCCGGCCATGGACGGCTACGTGATCGACCGCGCGGACGGCCGTGACGACGGCGAGGACTGGACCGACAACTACGAGGAGCTGCCCGGCGGGGCAAACATCTCGATCATCCTCCAGTCGACCGACAAGGCCGGCGTGGGGCCGCGGCTGCACCAGCATCCGTACGCGGAGACTTTTCTCATCCGACGGGGTTCGGCCACCTTCACCGTGGGCGCCGATCGGATCGAGGCGCATGCCGGCCAGGTGCTGGTCGTGCCCGCCCAGACGCCGCACACGTTCAGCACCGGACCGCAGGGCTACGAGGCGGTGCACATCCACGCCAACCCGCGGTTCGTCACTGAGTGGCTGGAGTAGAACGTCAGCACAGGGCCCGATGAGTTTCGGCGACGGCCCGAGTCAAGACGAGCATCCGAACTGACCTTTGGAGGACAGCATGACCAATCAGCCCAGCCAGCACTTCCTCGACGTCGCGGACGGCAAGGTCTACTACGAGGTCCGGGGCTCCGGCCCTCTGCTCCTGGTGATCGGCCAGCCGATGACCAGCGGCCCGTTCGCCGCGGTCGCCGACCTACTGGCCGAGGACCACACCGTGGTGACCTATGACCCACATGGCGTCGGCCAGAGCGTGATGGATGACCCGCCGGATCTGGTAACGCCGGAGATCGAGGCCGACGACCTGGCGAAGATCATCGACGCCGTCGGCGGCGGACCGGCCGACGTGTTCGGCAGCAGCGGCGGCGCAGTCGCCGGTCTGGCCCTCGTGGCCAACCACCCGGACAAGGTTCGCACCCTGATCGCCCACGAGCCGCCGGTCGGCGAGCTGCTGCCGGACGCCGCGCAGGCCCGGGCGGCCGTCGACGAGATCGAGGAGGCGTACCGCGCCCACGGATCGGGCGCGGCCTGGGGCAAGTTCATCTCCCTGGTTATGTACGACGGACCTCTCCCGGAGGAGGGCGTGCCACCGGCGACCTGGCCGCCGCCGGGCGCGGAGCAGTCCGAGGGATCGGAGCAGTCCGAGGGATCGGAGCCGGCCGAGGACGCGGCACCACCGCAAGCGTCGGCCAAGCAGCAGGCCGACGACCTGGCGAAGATCATCGACGCCGTCGGCGGCGGACCGGCCGACGTGTTCGGCAGCAGCGGCGGCGCAGTCGCCGGTCTGGCCCT
>DASQVF010000524.1:0-8270 GCA_035640915.1 Propionibacteriaceae bacterium | reverse complement strand
GATCTTCGCCGCGCTCCGGACGAGTGTCGACCTCTCGGTCACGTTCGCGGTGGTGATCGGGACGATGGCGGTGCTGGCTCTGCTCGCCAGCCTCACCGCGCTCCGGATCGGGCCGGTGAACAACGAGTTCACGTCCGGCTAGCGCCGTCGGCGCGTTCCGCGCTGGTGTGATTGTGCGCGTCGGCGGGGTCATGGGGGTCGTCCCCCTTGGGCTGTTCTACTGCAGCAACAGGATGGTCACGAACATCGAGATGGCGAAAAGCGCGAGGGCGGCCAGGACGAGAAGCACGTAGTAGGAGGGGCTGCGTCGCGACCTCGACTGCCGCTGATCCGCGACGGTGGCGACCGGCTGCGGGTTGGGCTCCCCGTACGGGGTCGGCGGGTACGTCGGCGGGAGCGACGCGACATGGGCGGGCTGGGCCTCCGGGACGTCGTCCGGGTACGGCTGGACCGCCGACGGTGGGCTGGGCGTGGTCACCGGCGGCGTGGAGGGCACAGCTGCGGGAGCCGGCGGCTTGGTCGCCGGTCTCGATGGCCGGTTGGGGTTGGTGTCCACCGACGCCTCGGCCGGCTGGCCGGCACCGGTAGCGCTGCTGGGCGCGCCCGACGGGCCCCGCTCCATCTGCCGCGCGATCGTCTCCAACGCCTCGGCCAGCAGCAGGGCGGTGGGGGGTCGACGGTTGCGGTCGGCGGCGAGCCCGGCGACCATCACCGCGTCCAGACTGGGCGGTGCGCCCAGCCGCTCCGCCAACGGCTCCGGCGCGAGGTCGGGGTCGCGGGCCAGGATGTCGGCGATGCTGCGGGTGACGAACGGCGGGCGGCCGGTGAGCAGGGCGTACGTCACCGCGGTCAGCGAGTAGATGTCCGCCCGGCGGTCCAGCGGCAGCACGCCGGCGGCCTGCTCCGGCGCCATGTACGAGGGGGTGCCGGCCGTCATCGTCGCGCCGACGGCGTCGACCATCGACTTGGCCACGCCCAGATCGGCGATCAGCACCCGGGTCGGGCCGCCGGAAGTGGTGCTCAGCAGCAGGTTCCCGGGGGTGACGTCGCGATGGATGATGTCGTTGGCGTGCAGCACCTCGATCGCACGGCAGGCCTCGGCCGCCAGGCGCAGCCCGCGGATCGGCTCGCACCCGGCCTTGCGCAGGTCGTTGAAGGACCCGCCGTTGATGTAGTCCATGACGAAGTAGGGCCGGCCGTCCTCGATGGTGCCGATGTCATAGACCTGCACCAGGCGCGGGTCGCGGATCCGCCGCAGGATGCGCGCCTCGGCGAGGAACCTGTTCCGCACGTCGGAGTTGTCGGCCCAGTTCTCGGCCAGCACCTTGACCGCCACCGGCACGTCCAGGTCGTCGTCGTGACCGAGCCACACCGTGGCGAACGAACCCGCCCCGATCCGCCGCACCAGCCGGTAGCGGCCGATGGAGTCCACCCGCGTCTCCTCCTCGGTCGGCGGAACGGTCACGACGAGCACGCCGCCGGGCCGGAGGTCGCTGACCTCCCACCCGTCCGTCCAGGGTCATTCTGGCCTAAAACCCTCAAACTACGATGGCCAGATGTCCGACATCCCCGTCGGGTCCCCACCGGTCCCACCTGGGCGTCACGCCGCGCCCGGCGGATGGTACGCCGACCCGGTCGACCCGACTCGCGAGCGCTACTGGGACGGCTGGCAGTGGTCGCGCAACACGCGGGCCCGCGAGGGCCAGCCGCCGCCGTACGCCGCCGCCGGTGCGCCGTCCGGCTATCCCAACCCGGCTGGTCCGCCGGCGTACCCCGGTGCCGCCCCGGGCGGTTACTCCGGCCAGGCACCGGGGAGCTACGGCCCGCCCGGCTACCCCGCGCCCCCCGCGTACGGATATCCGACTGGCCCGGTGGCGACGACCGCCGACGGCGTCCGCCTGTCCGGCTGGTGGTGGCGGGTGCTGGCCGCGGTCATCGACTTCCTGCTCCTGTCCGCGGTGGTCACGATCATCGCCGCCCCCCTCTGGATGCCGGTCTACGAGGCTGTGCTGGCCTACTTCGAGGCGATCGTCGCGGCGCAGCAGGCCGGGGTGCCGCCGCCGGCGATGGAGCCGAACCAGCTGTTCCCGATCCGGGCCCAGGTGCTCCTGACCGCCCTGTCCGTCGGCCTCGGGATGATCTACCACGTGCTCTTCCTGCGCTGGAGGGGCGCGACGCCGGGCAAGCTGGCCTGTCGGCTGCGCGTGGTCCCAGTGGACCGTGGCCTCCACCGCGGCGGGCTGACCTGGGGCGCGGCGATCATCCGCGCTGCGATCTGGGTCCTGCCGGGGATCAGCTCGCTGCTGGCCCTGGTCACCGTGGTGGACGCCCTGTACCCGCTCTGGCAGCCGAAGCGGCAGGCGCTGCACGACCTCGCCGTCAAGACTCAGGTCGTCAGGGGCGGTCCGTAGCCGAGGGGAGCGACCTCCTTGAACTGCGCCGCGACCGGAGAAGGGCCCCGCGAACGGTTGACGGAGGTTCTTGGCTGCTCGCTATATTGACTCGAGGTCGGAGTGTTCGGGGCGCTCTCACCCGGCAGCCTGGCAGGGGCCGGGGACCGGACGTCGCATTGGAGTTCCGTGCTGCGTAAGCGATGTCGGCAAAGGGCGGCCTTCGTTGTCCTCGCCTGCACGGCCCTCTCCGGCGCCGCGGTGACGGCCGGTTCGCCGCAGGCCTACGCCGACGTCTCCGACGGCATCCTCACCGTCGTGGTCAACCGGGACGAGGACGGCGACGGCAGCTACGACGACGGAGCCGATCCGCCGCAACCGGGGATCGAGATCGCGGTCAGCGACGCCAGCGGGGCCAGTGTCCGGGGGATCACCGATGACGAGGGTCGGTTCGTCCTACCCGGCACCGACCAGCTGAGCGGCGGGCAGTACCTGGTCAACGCGACCGTCCCGCCCAGCTTGTCCGAGCTGACCCCGGTCGCTCCCAGCGAGACGTTCGCCTCGTTCAGCACCCCGGTGGACCTTCGCGGGGTTAGCCGGACGGTACGGATGGGTGTCGCGTCGACGGTGATCACGACGACGGTTTCGCCGGAGCCGCAGCGATCAGCGGCACCGCCCGCCGCCGGCCCGGCGCCGCGCTTCGCCGTCGGTGACCGGGTCTGGTACGACCTCGACCGTTCCGGTCGGCAGGACCCCGGCGAACCGCCCGTCGCCGGGATCAGCGTCCAGCTGCTCAGCCTCGACGGCGAGGTGGTCGGTTCCACGGTCAGCAGTGCCACCGGGCGATTCGCGTTCGACGACCTGGCCACCGGTACGTACGTGGTCCGCTTCGCCGGCGTGCCGAGCGGGTTCCGGCTCACCGCCGCCCTCAGCGGCGACGACCCAGCGGCCGACTCCGACCCCGACGACACCGGCGCGACGCCACCGTTCACCCTCGGTCTCGACGAGCCGCAGGTACGTGCGGCGACGGCCGCCGACGGGGTGAGTGCCGCCTACATCAACTCCCACATCGACGGCGGCATCACCCGGCTCCGGTACGCCATCGGCGACCGGGTCTGGTTCGACGGCAACGGCGACGGCGCCCAGCAGCGGGACGAGCCGCCCGCTGCGGCCGCGGTCTCGCTGCTGAAGGACGGCCGCGTGGTCGCATCCACCACCACCGATGCCCAGGGTCTCTACCGGTTCACCGGGCTGGACGCCGGGAGCTATCGCCTGCGGTTCGAGCCGGAGCAGCACCGCCGCCTCACCGCTCGCAACGCCACCTCCGACCCCGCTCTGGACTCCGACCCCGACCCCCGCACCGGGGTCACCTCGGTGGTCGCCGTCGGTCCGGGCGCTGCCAACCTGATGCGCGCGGCCGACCTCGGCGTCGCCGATGCCGACCTGGTCGACGCCACGATCAGCGCCGGCCTGGTCGCGGCGTACCGGCTGGGCGACCTGGTCTGGCGCGACGACAACGGCAACGGCGTCCTGGACACCGGTGAGGACGGCCTGCCGGGAGTCGGCGTCGAGCTGCTCGATGCACGGCAGCGGGTGTTGCGCCGGACCGTCACCACCGAAGGCGGCCGGTTCGCGTTCGACGACCTGGCGTCCGGGACCTACTCGCTGCGGTTCCTCCGGCCCGAAGAGAACCTGGTGTTCACCAGCGTCTGTGCCGGTACCAACCCCGCCGTCGACTCCGATGCCGCGTCGGACGGACTCAGCGGCCCGGTCGTGTTGGATGAGGGCAATCCAGCCGACACCACAGTCGACGCCGGGCTGACCCGGCCGGCCAGCCTGCCTGCCTCGCCGGCCCCGGCGGAGGCCATGCCGGTGCCGGAGGACAGCCATCTCTCCACCACGGGCGGCGTACCCCTCTCGGTCGCGATCGCCGGCCTGGCTCTGGTGGTCAGTGGGCTGAGCTGCTTGCTCGCCGCCCGCCGGCCGACCCTCCTCTGAGTGGACCGTCGTGTCCCGTTTCGCTCCGGAGGTGGCCGAGCACAACCTGTCCCGGGTTCGGACGGCCTGCCTCGCCCTCCCGCAGACCTCGGAGCGGCTGAGCCACGGTGGTCCGGCGTTCTTCATCAAGGGCAAGACGTGCTTCGTGATGTTCGTCGACGACCACCACGACGACGGTCACCTGGCGATCTGGTGTGCGGCCCCCGACGGAGTTCAGGCCGAGATGGTCGAGACCGAGCCGGAGCGGTTCTTCCGGCCGCCGTACGTCGGCCACCGGGGCTGGCTGGGGGTCGAGCTGACCGAGGTCAGCACCGCTGAGCTTGCGGCGATCTGTCGGGAGGCGTTCCTGACCGTGGCACCGCCCACTGTCCGGCGGCTGCTGGACTCCGGACCGGACCGGGCCACGCGGCGGCGGTAGGCGAGCCACATCGCGAGCATCGCGAAGCTGCCCAACAGGTAGAAGCTGTGCAGCGCCCAGATGGGCCCGGCGGGGAGGCTGAACACGTAGACCGAGTACACCGCGTTGCCCACGTTGGCCAGCACCAGGTTGCCGGCGCTGTAGCTGGCCAGATCGCGGGTGCGGGCGGCCTTGAACAGCATCGGCAGGTAGCTGGCGATGAAGACGACCGTCGAGACCGAGCCGGCGAGCACCGCCAGCGTGCTGGTCATCGCGGCACCACGATCTGGGTGATCCCAAGCATGGCGGTAAGAAGGCCGTCCGCGCCGGCTGATACCTCAGCCGCCCCAAATCGTGCACATTTGTGCTCGCGCTACGAAGAGCGGGTGCGAACTCCCGCGGTGGCCAGGTCGCTCAACGTGGCGTCCAGCCGGTCCGGCGCCACCGCGGCCGTCAGGTCGAGCAGCACGGTGGTGGCGAAGCCGCTGCGGGCCGCGTCCAGGGCCGTGGCCCGGACGCAGTAGTCGGTGGCGATCCCACACACGTCGACCTCGTCGACACCGTGGACCCGCAGCCACTCGGCCAGCCCGGTGCCGTCAGCACTGGTGCCCTCGAACCCCGAGTACGCCGCCGCGTACTCGCCCTTGTCGAAGACCGCGCCGAAGTTCCGGAACGTGAGCGCGTCGTGGAACTCGACTCCCGGCGTACCGACCTCGCAGTGTCGGGGCCAGGAGTCGACGAAGTCCGGGTCCGCGGAGAAGTGGCCGCCCGGGTCGATGTGGTGGTCGCGGGTGGCCACCACATGGTCGTACGGGTGGTCGCCGTCGAGCAGCGCGGAGATCTTCTCCGCCACGGCGGCGCCGCCGGCCACGGCGAGCGAGCCGCCCTCGCAGAAGTCCCGTTGGACGTCGACCACGAGGAGCGCGCTGGTGCTCACGACTGAACCCCCTCATAGACCGTGGCGATCACGGGCTCGCCCCGGGACATCTTCAGTGCCTCCAGCGGCAGCTCGGCCCGTGCCCGGTAGTGCCGCTCCCGAGCCGCCTCCAGCGACTCCTCACCAACAATGGTGCCCCCGGAGACCAGCGGCACCAGCAGCTCCCGGTCGTCGTGGTCGCGGTCGGCCGGCTTCTCGATCCCGATCAGCTCGAGCTCGGCCACGCCCTCGGCGGACAGGCGACGTACGGCGTACTTGCGTCCCCCGATGGAGATCTTCTCGGCGCTCTTCTTGGCCACCCCGACCAGCGGCGCCCCATCCTCGTCGGAGACGGCCCGGGCCACCAGCTTGTAGACGAACCCGCAGGTCGGATGGCCGCTGCCGGTGACCAGAGCCGTGCCCACCCCGTAGCTGTCGACGGGGGCGGCCGAGAGGGCGGCGATGGTGTACTCGTCGAGGTCACTGGTGACGATGATCTTGGTCTTGGTGGCCCCGAGATCGTCGAGCAGCTCCCGGACCCGGGTGGCGAGCACGGCCAGGTCGCCGGAGTCCAGCCGCACGGCGCCGAGCCGGCCCTGAGTCAGCTCGACGCCCAGCCGGACGGCGGTGAACTCGTCGAAGGTGTCGACCAGCAGCGTGGTGTCCTCGCCCAGAGCGGCGATCTGAGCCGTGAACGCCTCCCGCTCGGTGCCGTGCAGCAGGGTGAAGGCGTGCGCCGACGTGCCCCGGGTGGGTACGCCGTAGCGCCGGCCGGCCTCCAGGTTGGACGTTGCGGCGAAGCCGGCGACGTAGGCGGCCCGGGCCGCGGCGACGGCCGCCAGCTCCTGGGTCCGCCGCGAGCCCATCTCGATGCAGGGCCGGTTGCCGGCCGTCACGGTCATCCGAGACGCGGCCGACGCCACGGCGGAGTCGTAGTTGTAGATACTCAGCAGCAGGGTCTCCAGCACCACGCCCTCGGCGAAGGTGCTCTCCACCACCAGCACCGGCGAGCCCGGGAAGTAGATCTCGCCCTCCGGGTAGCCCCAGATGTCACCACGGAACGCGAAATCGGCCAGCCAGTCGGCGGTCGCCGGGTCGACGATCTTCCGATCGAGCAGGAAGCGCAGCGACTCGTCGTCGAAGCGGAAGTGTCGCAGGGCTCGCAGCGCCCGACCGACGCCGGCGACGACCCCGTAGCGGCGTCCCGCCGGCAGCCGGCGGGCGAACAGCTCGAAGACGCACCGCCGCGACGCGGTGCCGGCCTGCAGCGCAGCGCGCAGCATGGTCAGCTCGTAGTGGTCGGTCAGCAGGGCGGTGGTCGGCACCTCGCTGGGGCCCCAGGGCGCCGACAAGGTGGGCGCGGACTGGGTGGTGGTCATGACGCCAGCCTAGTGAGCAAGGCGGGTTCGATCGGACCGCGTCGTCGAGGCGGATCGCTGCCACGATCAGGGTCGACGCGATCGTGGGAGTCGTCTGCTGGCGACGGTCTTGCAAGAATGAAGGTTATGTCCGGAACGGAGACCGTCGTGCCCGCTGGCGGCACCGCCGTCGCCGACCGCCCGATCGAGCAGATCATCCCCGAGACGCCCTGGGTGACCATCGTCTGGGACGATCCGGTCAACCTGATGTCTTACGTCACCCACGTGTTCGTCAGCTACTTCCACTACACCAAGAGCAAGGCCGAGAAGCTGATGCTGCAGGTGCACAACGAGGGCAAGGCGATCGTGTCCAGCGGTACCCGCGAGGCGATGGAACGGGACGTGACCGCGATGCACGGCTTCGGCCTCTGGGCCACTCTGGACAAGGCGGACGAGGCATGAGGAAGTTCGCGCGCAAGCGGGGGATGATCACCACCCAGCTCAGCGCGTACGAGGTCGAGCTGCTGAGCTCGCTGGTCAAGCAGCTGGTGGAGCTGGTCTCCGACGGCGAGCCGGCGGGCTTTCCGGCTCGGACGCAGTCCTCGGATCCCTTCGAGGCGCTCGTCGCCGACCTCGAGGTGGAGCCGGACGAGCCGGAGGTCTCCGAGGACCCGGTGCTGAAGCGGCTGTTTCCCAGTGCCTACCCCGACGACGCGGCGGCGGCATCGGACTTCCGTCGGTTCACCGAGCGGGACCTGCGGGCGCAGAAGGTGGCCGAGGCCCAGGTGGTGCTGGACCGGCTCGAGGCGACGGACCTGGGTGCCCACGACCTGAAGATCCCCCGGGACGAGGTGGAGGCCTGGCTGCGGACCCTGACCAGCGTCCGGCTGGCGGTGGCGACCCGGCTGGGGATCACCGACGCCGAGACGGCGGAGCGGCTGGCCGAGCTGCCCGATGACGACCCGCGGTCGTTCCTGGCCAGCGTCTACGACTGGCTGGGCTTCGCCCAGGAGACGATGGTCAACGCGCTCTGAACTGCGCTTTTCGGCGTTCAAGGGGGTCGTCCCCCTTGGTCGAACGAGAGGAAGGACGTGGGCGATGGCGAGGTACGCGGTGAACCCGGCGGCGGTCGCCCGCTGCCGGGAGCTGATCGACGCCCGTCAGTACGTGCTGAACAGCGACTGGGGTGCGGTGCAGCCGAACGCCGAGGC
>DASQVF010000523.1:0-2790 GCA_035640915.1 Propionibacteriaceae bacterium | reverse complement strand
TCCGTCGGGCTGGTAGAACAAGATCAGTCCGACGTTGGGGTGACGGTTGCCGTCCGGCTCCCCGCCGGTGATGGCCGCGGCCGGCAAAGCGGCCGCGATGAAGGCGACCATCGCCATCATCAGGCCGGCCAAGACTCGATGGATCGCCTTCATGTCGCACTCCCGGGGGATCGGCGTACAGAGTTGAACCCCATTTCTATCCATTGACGTCCTATGGGTGCAAGGGCCGAGAGTGGTCCCGCTGCCGAGGCGCTGTCCGCCCGGCCCACTGATTCACATGCCCGGCATCGGGAGCATCTCGAGCGTCTCGATGGTGCCGCCCATCCTCCGGTGGGGATGGCCGTCGAGGACCGCGGCCAGCGCGGCGGGCGACTCGGCCTGCAGGATCGAGTAGCCGCCGATCGGATCCCCGGCATCACCGCCCGGATCGACCACCGATGTCGGAGACCCGAGGTCGACGATGGCGTCGCCGGCCTGCGCCGCCCAGCCCATCCAGGCATCCATCCCCGCCTGCGCCTGCTCCGGGCTGTTCGCGGCCATCTGCTCGCTCGCTGTCATCCCCGACCGGTAGAGCACCAGATACCTTGTCACGTCCTCCTCCTTTGGTAAACGCCTAATTAGGTGAACACCGTAATACTAGAGTTTGTTGGCGATGAGAGGCAACAGGGCATGACGGATCTCGACGCCCGGATGGGAGCACTGCGGTCCCGGACCCGCCGCGAGATCCTGGCGCGCATCTGGGACCAGGACCTGCCCGCCGGCGAGATCGCCGCCTCGTTCGCCCTCACCGCGGCGACCATCTCCGAGCATCTGGGCGTGCTGCGGCGCGCCGGCCTGGTGGAGATGACCAAGGTGGGCACCTCGCGCCGTTACCGCGCCAAGCCGTCGGCGCTCGCCGGCCTGCACGGTGCGCTCGAGGACGCCGGCAAATGGCGCCCCGCCGACGACATCCCGGAGCGGGCACTCAGCACGACCTCCACGGCACCCGCCGTGGTCGCCGAGGTGGAGCTGACGACCTCACCGGAGGAGACGTTCACCGCCCTGACCGACGGCGACCTGTACTCCCGCTGGCTCCAGGTCCCGGTCACCATCGACGGCGACCGGTTCGCGGCCACGTTGGAATGGGGAACCGAGGTCCGCGGACGGTACGAGCTCGTGGTCCCGCCGCACCTGATCGTGATGGGCTGGGACTTCGACGACGGGAACGTCCCGGTGCCCGGGCACCCGTTGACCGGCTATCTGCGGGTGCATCCGGACGGCGACGGCAGCCGGGTGGTCGTTCATCAGCTGGTCAACAGCACCGACCAGGCCGAGTTCCTGGCGGGCGCGTGGGCGATGGTCCTCGGGCGACTCCGGGCCAACGTCGTAGCCGCCCTGGCCGGCGCCGCTCCGCCGCTGCGGCCACCGCGGGCCAAGGAGGCGCATCCGCGTCGGTCAGCGGCCCGCTCGACGGCCGCCGACGGTCCGCCTCAGCGCCACCCGAGCTCCGGCGCCAGGTAGCGGACGACGCTATCGAGGATGTGGGCGTTGTAGTCGACGCCGAGCTGGTTCGGGATGGTCAGCAGCAGCGTGTCCGCGGCGGCGATCGCCTCGTCCTCGGCCAGCTCCGCGACGAGCTTGTCCGGCTCTCCGGCGTAGGTCTTGCCGAACCGGGCGTTGCCGCCGTCCAGCCAGCCGACCTGGTCGGTGCTGGAGCGCTCCCGCCAGAACAGCTGCCGGTCGACCTCGGACACGATCGGGAAGATGCTCCGGCTCACCGAGACCCGCGGCTCGCGCTGATGACCCGCCGCCGTCCACGCGGCGCGGAAGCGGGCGATCTGCTCGGCCTGCAGCTGGGAGAAGGGAACGCCGGTGTCCTCGGTGAGCAGCGTCGAGCTCATCAGGTTGAGGCCCTGCTCGCCGGTCCACTCCGCGGTGGTGCGGTTACCGGCACCCCACCAGATCCGGTCCCGCAGGCCGGGTGAGTGCGGCTCGACCCGCAACAGGCCCGGCGGGTTGCCGAACATCGGCCGCGGGTTGGGCTTCGCGAACCCCTCACCGGACAGCACCTCCAGGAACCGCCGCGCGTGCTCTCGGGCCATGTCCGCGTCGGTGCTGCCTTCCTCCGGGATGTGACCGAAGTAGCGGAAGCCGTCGATCACCTGCTCGGGCGATCCCCGGCTGATGCCGAGCTGCAGCCGGCCGCCCGAGATGAGGTCGGCGGCGCCGGCGTCCTCGGCCATGTAGAGCGGGTTCTCGTACCGCATGTCGATGACGGCGGTACCGATCTCGATCCGGCTCGTCCGCGCGCCGATCGCCGCCAGCAGCGGGAACGGCGAGGCCAGCTGGCGGGCGAAATGGTGCACCCGGAAGTAGGCACCGTCGGCACCGACCTCCTCGGCCGCCTCGGCCAAATCGATCGACTGCAGCAGCGCGTCGGAGGCCGTCCGCACCGCCGAGTGCTCGGACGGCGTCCAGTGCCCGAACGAGAGGAACCCGATCTTCTTCACATCCGGGGAACTCCGCGAGCCCCCCGCGCATTCCCCCGGGACGGTCGGGCCGGCCGTCCAGGTCCTTCGACCTGAGCCCGTCGAAAGGCCGTTGGAGGGCGCTTCGACAGGCTCAGCCCACATGAGGTTCAATGACCTGACCACCAACGCCCGCAAGCAAGATGTCCTGCTGGCTCGGGGAGCGACTCTGCGATGACCACGTTCGCGATGATCGGCACCGGCTTTCGGGCGCAGATGTTCCTCTCGGTCGCCCGCGAGCTGGGCACGGTGCGCTGCGCCGGGGCGGTGGTGCGGACGCCGC
>DASQVF010000522.1:0-4780 GCA_035640915.1 Propionibacteriaceae bacterium | reverse complement strand
GCTCCGGGTCGCCTCCGGCGCCGGCCTGCACCTGTGTCCGGGCGACATGTTCAGCCTCCGCGGCCTCACTCCGGCCGTCCTCACCCCGACCGAGCCCGGCTCGGCCGTGATCATCACCGTGCGTCGCCGACCCGAAGGAGAGGAATCATGAACCGCGAGTCCGTGCTCAACCAGGATCCCGCCCACTTCCACCGCTGGGTGGCGAGCGGCTTCACCGCCCGGGTGGAGGGAACCACCGACTGGGACGCGCCGGCCCCCGTCGAGGGCTGGACCGCCCGCGACGTCGTCCGGCACCTGGTCGAGTGGTTCCCCGGGTTCCTGGCCGGCGGCGCCGGGATCAGCCTCCAGCCCGGACCCTCGGTCGACGAGGACCCCGTCGGCGCCTGGCGGGCCCATCGCGACCAGGTCCAGTCACTGCTCGAGGACCCGGCGACGGGCGATCGGGTGCTGCAGAACCGGCACATCGGCGAGCTGCCGCTCGGTCCGGCGGTGTCGCAGTTCTACACCGCCGACGTCTTCATGCACACCTGGGATCTGGCCCGGGCGACCGGGCAGGACGAGAACCTCGATCCCGATCTCTGTGCCGAGCTGCTGGCGGGCATGGAGCCGATGGAGGAGGCACTGCGGTCCAGCGGACAGTACGGTCCGCGCGTCGCGGTGCCGGAGGACGCCGACGTGCAGACCAGGATGCTCGCGTTCATCGGACGCGACCCGTACGCCGGACGGACCGCGAGCGACTCAGCGGGCTCAGGACACTAGCCCAGCGCGGCCACTACCCGGGACGGCGAGGGCCGGCCCAGCTGGTCGGCCAGCCAGCGGCTGGTCTGGACCAGGACGGACAGGTCGAGGCCATGCTCGATGCCCAGCCCGTCCAGCATCCAGACCAGATCCTCGGTGGCCAGGTTCCCGGTGGCCGACTTGGCGAAGGGACACCCGCCGACGCCGCCGGCCGACGCGTCGAACTCCGTCACCCCGGCCTCCAGCCCGGCCAGCACGTTGGCCAGGGCCTGACCGTAGGTGTCGTGCAGGTGCAGTGCGACCTGGGTCAGCGGCACGCCGGCCGCCGCCACGGTCTGCAGCACGGCCTGCACCTGCCCCGGGGTGGCGACGCCGATCGTGTCGCCGAGGCTCACCGTGGCGCAGCCCAGGGCGAACAGCCGGGCCGTCACCGCCGCGGTCTGCCCCGGATCCACCCGGCCCTCCCACGGGTCGCCGAAGGCCATCGACACGTAACTGCGGACCCGGAGACCACGACCGCGGGCAGCCTCGATCACCGGCCCGGCCATGGCGATGGCCCCCTCCAGGGTGGTGTTGAGATTCCGCGAGGCGAAGGTCTCGGTCGCCGAAACGAACACCGCCACCTCGTCGGCACCGGCCGCCACCGCCCGCTCGAACCCCCGGCGGTTCGGAGTCAGCACCGGGTAGCGGACACCCGGACGGCGCTGCAGGCCGGCCATCACCTGCTCGGCGTCGGCCAGCTGCGGCACCCAGGTCGGGGCGACGAAGCTGGTCGCCTCGATCACGGTCAGCCCGGCATCGCCGAGCCGGTCGATCAGCTCCAGCTTGACCTCGACCGGCACGAGTGCGGCCTCGGCCTGGAGGCCGTCCCGCGCGGCCACCTCGTAGACGGTGACGGCGGCGGGCAGGCCGGGACGAGGGTGGACGTCGGGCAGCCCAGGCATAACGGCGACTGTAACGTGGGATGCCCCGGGGGCCAGACCAGGAGAGGAACAGATGACCGGACCCGCCATGGTTCCGGCCGGGCCGTTCGGCTACCCGGCGGTTCCGCCGGTACCGCCGGAGCTGCTCCGCCGCCGGCGCTCGCCGCTGACCTGGGTGACGATGATCGTCCTGGGCCTGGGGGCGCTGGCGATCGGCGTGCTGATCGTGCTCAGCGGCGGACCCGTCGCCACGTTGGTCACGACCGTGCTGGCGGCGATCTCGTTCCCGCTGCTGATCCTGATCCTGTTCTGGCTGGACCGCTACGAGCCGGAGCCGGCGCGGTACCGGCTGGCGGCGCTCGGCTGGGGCGGCGTGGTGGCCGTGGCGTTCAGCCTCATCGCCGAGGGACTGCTGTTCGCGGTGCCCGGCACCACCAGCTTCATCGACACCGCCGTCATCGCGCCGCTGGTGGAGGAGGCGGGCAAGGGCCTGTTCCTGGTCCTCGTGGTGCTCTTCCGGCGGTCCCAGATCCACGGACTGCTCGACGGCCTGATCTACGGTGCGCTGGTCGGGGTGGGCTTCGCCTTCGTCGAGGACATCTTCTACTACCTGAGCTCGCTGGCGTCCGGTGCGCTGCCGCTCACCTTCTTCCTGCGCGGGATCATGGGACCCTTCGCCCATCCCCTGTTCACCGCCGCGCTGGGCATCGGGATCGGCATCGCGGTCACCACCCGGCGACCGGCGGTGCGGGTCTTCGCCCCGATCCTGGGTTACGCCGCCGCGGTGCTGATGCACGGCATCTGGAACGGCAGCACGTTCTGGGGAGCCAACGGCTTCCTCTTCGCCTACGGCGCGATCATGCTGCCGCTGCTCGCCGTCATGCTGGCCGTGGGGATCTGGGCACGGTCGCGGGAGGGCAAGATGCTCACGGCGGCCCTGCAGCAGACCGTCCCGCTGGGCTGGATCCGGCCCGAGGAGATCCGCTGGATCGCGCGGCTGTCGGACCGGATGTCCGCCCGCGCCTACGCGAAGCGGATCGGAGGCAGACCCGCCGCCGAGGCGCTGCGGGAGTACCAGCAGACCATGACCGAGGTCGGCTTCCTGCACAACCGGGCGGTCAACCAGACCCCGCCGCGGGACATCAACCAGCGGATGGGCGCGTTGCTGCAGCACGCCGCCGCCATCCGGCCCTATGTCGTCCTGCCGCCGGTCCCGCAGCCGGCCTTCGGGCCACCGGCCCTGGGCGCTCCCCCGCCCCCGGGTCCGTACCGCTAGACCCCGATGGCCGGCCGGATCCGGGCCACCCTCCGCCGCGCCGGCCGGCGGACCAACGTGGCGCTGCTGATCCTCCTGGTCGGCGCGTTCCTGAGCGGTTGGGCCGCTTTCGCCGCCGGCACCGACCTACCATCGCGGCTGACCACCGTGGGCCACGGTCTGCTGGGTCTCGGCGTGGTGGTGCTGACGCCGTGGAAGACCGTTGTGGCGCGCCGGGCGCCGGCGCTGCGGGTGGCCAGTCTGGCGCTGGCCGCGGTGATCGTCGTCTGCCTGGTCGCCGGGTTCGTGGAGGTCTTCGTCGGCTACCGGCTGGTGGCGGGCATCAGCCCGATCCAGGTCCACGTCGGCGCGGCCTTCGTGGCGGTGCCGCTGCTGGTCTGGCACCTGGTGCCGCACGGGCGCGGCCAGGGCCTGCGTCGGGCCGACGTGAGCCGACGGCAGCTGCTGCGGACCGCCGGCTTCGCGGCCGGGATCGGAGCGGCGTACGCGGGGCTGGAGGGGGTCGGCCGGCTGACCGGGCTGCCCTCGGGACGGCGGATCGCCAGCGGGTCGCATCGGATCGCGCCCGAGGCCATCCCGGCGACGATCTGGCTGCTCGACCGGGTGCCGGCCCTGCCCGCCGACCACCGGGTGCGGGTGGACGGCCGAGAGATACCGATGGCCGCGCTGGCGGCACAGGCCGCGCCGGTCCGGGCCCGGCTGGACTGCACCAGCGGCTGGTTCGCCGACGCCGAGTGGTCGGGTGTTGCCCTCTCGTCCCTGATCCCCGCCGACCGGCTGGAGGCCGCCGCCACCATCGTGGTGACCAGCGTGACCGGATACCGCCGCCGCTTCCCGGTCACCGACGCCGACGCCCTGTGGCTGGCCACCAGCTTCTCGGGCGGTCCGCTCAGCCGCGGCACCGGCGCCCCGGTCCGGCTCGTCGCCCCCGGCCGCCGTGGCTTCTGGTGGGTGAAGTGGGTCGCCTCGGTCGAGCTCAGCGACACCCCGGCGTACGCGCAGTCGCCCTTCCCGTTGCAGTAGCGCAGTCACGTTTGCGCCCTTTCCTCGGTACTGGCGGAGAGCACGTATTCGGTCCTGCGCTATTCGCCCGCAGCGGGCTGCGGCTGGGGTACTCGCCCTGCACGGTGATCACGGCGGGACGCACGCAAGCCGACCGTCATTTGAGACACCGCTGAACCGCCCGTCACCACGTCGCGACTGGTTCATCACTCCACGCCGTTTGTGGCGCTGATCCTGATCGGCCGACAGAACAGGCGACGTGAAGCGGCAGGCGCCGAAGTCAAACGCGCGCAGGTGCTTACGCCGGTGCGCCACCATGGCGGCATGACTGAGCAGGCGCTGATGGGCGGGATGGACGCCGGCCGTGGTGTGGTCCGAGTCGGCGACACCGTGCGCCGGCCGGGCATGCGGGCCGCGGTGCGGGAGCTGCTGCTGCACCTCGAGCGAGTCGGGTTCTCCGGCGCGCCGCGCTATCTGGGCACCGACGAGAAGGATCGCCACGTGGTGTCCTGGGTCGACGGGGACGTGCCCGTGCCGCCGTACCCCGACTGGGCGATGACCGACTCGGCACTCGTCTCGCTCGGCCGGCTGGTGCGCGACTACCACGACGCGGTCGCGTCGTTCTCGCCCGTCGCCTCCGACTGGTCGACCGAGTGGGCGGACCCCGGCGGCGGGCCGGTGGTCTGCCACAACGACCTGTTTCCGGAGAACGTCGTGATCCGCGACGGAGTCGTGGTCGCACTCATCGACTTCGACATGGCCGGGCCCGGCCGACCGCTGTGGGACCTGGCGATCGCCGCCGAGGAATGGGCCCCACTGCACGCGCCCGGCGCGCGACTGT
>DASQVF010000521.1:0-3277 GCA_035640915.1 Propionibacteriaceae bacterium | reverse complement strand
CCCGTCGCGGCCACCGGGCTGGGCATCCTGCGGGCGGACGCGGACGCGCCCGGGGCCTTCGGCGCTCTGCCGCCGGCGAGCGGGCGGGCCGACCTGATGGTGGTCACCAAGGACAACTACAAGTCCCGGGTGCACCGCCCGGCCTACCTGGACTACCTCGGCATCCGACTCTTCGACGACGCCGGTCGGGTGACCGGCGAGCGGCGCTTCCTCGGCCTGTTCTCCTCCTCGGCCTACTCCGAGAGCGTGACCCGGGTGCCGGTGGTGCGACACAAGGCAGCGGCGGTCCTGCGGTACACCGGCTACAGCGAGCAGAGCCACGGTGGCAAGGCCGTGATGGACGTGCTGGAGAGCTACCCCCGCGACGAGCTGTTCCAGGCGCGCACCGCCGACCTGGCCACCACCGTGGAGAAGCTCGCCCACCTCAAGGAACGTCGCCAGGTCCGGCTGTTCGTCCGCCGCGACGCCTACGACCGCTTCGTGTCCTGCCTGGTCTACCTGCCGCGGGACCGCTACACCACCACGGTCCGGCAGCGGATGGAGGAGATCCTGGTCAGCCGGCTGGGTGCCGCCTCGGTGGACTACACCGCCCGGGTCAGCGAGTCGGTGCTTGCCCGGCTGCACTTCGTGGTCCGGATGCCGCTCGGCGAGGCGATGGGCGAGGTCGACGTACGCGGCCTGGAACGCGAGCTGACCCTGGCCACCCGCTCCTGGACCGACGAGTTCGCCGACCTGATCGCCGACGCCGACGACCCGGAGCGACTGGCCACCCTGGCCGGCGGGCTGCCCGAGGGCTACAAGGAGGACTACACCCCGCGGCAGGCGGTCCAGGACCTCGCCGCGCTGACCGCGCTGGCCGGCGACCACGAGATGTCGATGGCCCTGTACGTTCCCGACCGCGACGACGACGAGGCCGATCTGCGGCTGAAGATCTTCCGCCGGGACGCGTCGATGTCGCTGTCCGGGATGCTGCCGCACCTCACGCTGCTGGGTGTCGAGGTGATCGACGAACGCCCCTACGAGATCGGCCTCGGCGAGGACGAGCGGGGCTACGTCTACGACCTCGGACTGACCGTGCCCGGCGGCGCCGCCGCCGTCCGCTCGCGTTGGGGTACGCCCGCCCGCCAGCAGTTCATGGACGCCTTCTCCGCCTCCTATCGCGGGTTGACCGAGGCCGACGGCTTCCAAGCCCTGGTGATGCGAGCCGACCTGGGCTGGCGGGACATCACCCTGCTCAGGGCGGTCGGCCGCTACCTGCGACAGGTCGGGGTTACCTACAGCCAGACCTACATCGCCTCCGCGCTGGCGGCCAACATCGACCTGGCCCGGCAGCTTCTCACCCTGTTCGCCACCCGCTTCGACCCCGAGTTGCCGCTCGACCAGCGCTCCCGGGTGGCCAAGGCCGCCGAGGTGGTCAGCTCCATCCAGAACGGTCTGAACGACGTCGCCAGCCTGGACCACGACCGGATCATCCGGTGGTACGTGACCCTGCTGTCGACCATGGTGCGGACCAACTTCTACGCCTCCGGCCGGGAGGCCATCGCGCTGAAGCTGACCCCGCAGGAGATCCCCGACCTGCCGGCGCCGCGTCCGGAGTTCGAGATCTTCGTCTACTCGCCCCGGCTGGAGGGCGTGCACCTGCGGTTCGGCCGGGTCGCACGCGGAGGGCTGCGCTGGTCGGACCGGGCGGAGGACTTCCGCACCGAGATCCTCGGCCTGGTCAAGGCGCAGATGGTGAAGAACACGGTGATCGTGCCGGTCGGCGCCAAGGGCGGCTTCTACGCCAAGCAGCTCCCCGACCCCGGCAACCGGGACGCCTGGCTGGCCGAGGGCGTGGCCTGCTACCAGCTGTTCGTGACCAGCCTGCTGGACCTCACCGACAACCTGGTCGACGGCACCGTGGTGCCTCCGCCGGACGTGATCCGCTACGACGGCGACGACCCCTACCTGGTGGTGGCGGCCGACAAGGGCACCGCGACCTTCTCCGACATCGCCAACCAGATCTCGCTCGACCGCGACTTCTGGCTCGGCGACGCCTTCGCCTCGGGCGGCTCAGCCGGCTACGACCACAAGGCCATGGGCATCACCGCCCGCGGCGCCTGGGTGTCGGTGCAGCGGCATTTCCGGGAGATGGGCCTGAACCCGCAGACCACCGACTTCACCTGCGTCGGAATCGGCGACATGAGCGGCGACGTCTTCGGCAACGGGATGCTGCTCAGCAAGCACACCCTCCTGGTCGCCGCGTTCGACCACCGGCACGTGTTCGTCGATCCCGACCCGGACCCGGAACGCAGCTGGGCCGAGCGGGCGCGGCTGTTCGCACTGCCCCGGTCCAGCTGGGCGGACTACGACACCGAGCTGATCTCGGCCGGCGGCGGGGTGTTCCCGCGGACGGCCAAGTCGATCCCGATCACCGAGCCGATGCGGACCGTGCTGGGCCTGAGCCGCACAGTGGAGACGCTGACCCCGGCCGAACTGATCAGCGCCATCCTCAAGGCGCCGGTCGACCTGCTGTGGAACGGGGGCATCGGGACCTACGTCAAGGCGGCCGCCGAGTCCAACGCCGCGGTGGGCGACAAGGCCAACGACGGTCTTCGGGTGAACGGCGCCGACGTCCGGGCGCGGTGCGTCGGTGAGGGTGGCAACCTGGGCCTGACCCAGCTCGGTCGGATCGAGTACGTGCTGTGCGGTGGCCGGATCAACACCGACTTCGTGGACAACTCCGCCGGGGTGGACACCTCCGACCACGAGGTCAACATCAAGATCCTGCTGCACAACGAGGTCGCCGCCGGTCGGCTCAGCCAGGGCGAGCGGGACGAGCTGCTGGCCTCGATGACCGACGAGATCGCCGGCCTGGTGCTGGCCCACAACTACGACCAGAACCTCGCGGTGGCCAACGCGGTGCACGGTGCGCCGTCGATGGCCCACGTTCACGAGGACTGGATGGCCCGGCTGGAGGACCAGGGGCTGCTGGACCGGGAGATCGAGTTCCTGCCCACACCCGAGGTGATGGAAGCCCGCCGGACCACCCACAAGGGGCTGACCGCGCCGGAGCTCGCGACCCTGCTGGCGTACACCAAGATCGTGCTTGCTACCGAGGTGCTGGCCTCGGACCTGCCCGACGAGGAGTACCTGGTCGATCTGCTGGTCGGGTACTTCCCGAGCCGGCTGCGGGAGCGTTACGCCGACCGAATGGCCGAGCACCGGCTGCGCCGGGAGATCATCAGCACGGTCGTGGTCAACCGGTTCGTGAACGCCGCGGGGATCAGCTGCTTCC
>DASQVF010000520.1:0-5387 GCA_035640915.1 Propionibacteriaceae bacterium | reverse complement strand
GTCAGCTGGGCCTGGATCCGCATCCGCTGCTGGGTGGTGGTGGTCCCGGCCAGGTTGGCGAGGTACTTGTTCTCCGCGACGTAGGCCAGCATGGCGGTGGCGTGGCCGACTCCGGGCGCCGCGAGCAGCACCTCGTTGAGCTCCAGCAGGCGGTTGATCTTGTCGGCCTCGTCCACCGCGAACGGGTCGACCTCGTACGCCGACATCCAGGTGGCATCGGGGTAGACGTCCTCCTCGGCCAGCACCACCGATGCGGGGGTCAGCGGCCGGGAGACCCGGGCGGTCGCCACCGCCCGGTCGGCCAGCCGCGCCGCAGCGTCGGGGGTCAGCGCGATGTCGGCGGCGAAGCCCCAGACCCCGTCGTGCACCACGCGCACCGAGAGGCCGAGCACTTGACGGTCGGCGGTGGTCTCCAGACCGTGGTCGCGGAAGGTGCGGAAGGCCTCGCGCAGCCGCTCCACCCGGATCTCGGCGTGGCTGCAGCCCAGCTCCTTCGCCCGGGACAGCGCGGCGTCGCTCAGCTCGGCCAGGGGAAGGGCGAGGAAGCTCGCATCGAGATCGGGCACGGCGGTCAGCCTAAGTGGTCCGGCAGCCGAACGCGGGCGCGGTGTCCAGCCCACGTGCCGAACCGCCGGCCCACAGCCGGCTGCGCCACCAGCACGGCGGACCCCGGAACGAGTCCGGTCAAATCTTGAGTCGGTGCCGGCCGAAGGCTTCCACGTCCCCTACGATGACCGTCGTAGCTGACCTGTCCGGGACCCCGGCAGGTGCTGGGGGTCGGGCGTCGACGGAGCTCGCAGCGCAGCGCCGACCCATCCAGGAGGACCCGCCACGATGACCAACCCGGCCGCGTTTGAGTCCACCGAGCCGCCTCCGCTCAGAGCGGAGGAGCCGGATCGGCAGCCGCGCCGCCGCAGCGAACGCCGGCGCTGGCTGCCCGTCGCACTGGTGGCTGTCGTGGTCGTCCTGGTCGGCGCGTTGGGCGCCGGCTTCCTGTACGCCTCCTCGGTCGACCGGTCGCTCAACCAGAACCTGCAGCGGGAACGCGTGATGCCCGCCGAGACGCCGACCGGCGAGGACGCCGAGCCGCGGCCGACGAAGCCGCCGGCGAACAGTGCCGGCGGGCAGGCGATGAACTACGTGCTGATCGGGTCGGACGTGGCGAGCGACGGGGTCAGCCGGAGTGACGCGCTGATGGTCCTGCACCTGGCCGCGGACCGGCGCCGGGCGTACCTAATCTCCTTCCCGCGCGACCTCTGGGTGCCGGTCCCGCTCCGCGGCCACAACAAGATCAACGCCGCGTACGCGTTCGGCGGGGCCAGTCTCACGGTCCGGACCCTCGAAGGACTGCTTGACGTCCGAATGGACCACGTGGCGGAGGTGGACCTGGACGGGTTCATCGGCCTCACCACGGAGCTCGGGGGTGTCCGGGTGTACAACAAGCACCCGTCGGTCTCGCAGGGCTACAACTTCCCCGTCGGCTGGATCACCGTGAGCGGGGACCAGGCCCAGGCGTACGTGCGGGAGCGCAAGCAGCTGCCGCGCGGGGACCTGGACCGGGCGGAACGGCACCGCGCGGTGGTCCAGGCGATCCTCACCAAGGGCCTGAGCGGCGACACGGTCAAGAACCCGCGGCGCTTCCTGGCGTTCACCTCCGGGGTGGCGCGGCACGTCACCGTGGACGAGGAGCTGACACCGGAGGAACTGCGGAAGACGGCGTTGTCGCTGCGGCTCAGCCCGTCCGACATCGCGACGATCCAGGCTCCGGTCGCCCGATTCGGCCGCTCCCCGGACGGCCAGAGCATCGACGTCGTCGACGAGGCGCAGATGAAGCAGCTGGCCAAGGCGCTCCGGGAGGACACGATGGCCGATTACGTGCAGGCCTATCCCGAGTGAGGGACCACCCGGTCGGCGATGGTGTCGACCGCGGTGCGGATGGCGGTGAAGGACGCGTCGTAGGCCTGCTGGGCCTGCCGGTACGGGTCAGCGACGTCGTCCAGGTCCACCGACTCCACGCGTCGCCGCCGCGCCGCCGCCAGCGGGACCGCGGCGCGTAGCCGATCCGCGACCGTGCCGTCCGGCAGCTCCGCAGGGTCGATCGTGCTCACCAGCCGGGCGAACTCGAGCAGCGTGAACGCCCGCCGCACCGCTGCGGGGACGAGCTCGACCGCCTCGCTGCGATGCTCCCGGCCCAGACCCAGGACGAGGTCCGCGTCGCGGACATCGGCGGGCGTCATCCGCCGGGCGACGAACTCGGCCTTGGGTACGCCGGCCGCCGTCAGGTGGGCGACCATCTCCGGCTCGATGCCGCGGCCGGGCAGACCAAGGGTGCCGGCCGAGGTCACCTGCACCTCCGGTCCGAGCCGGTGGGCCAGCAACCGCTCGGCCACGGGTGACCGGCAGACGTTGCCCGTGCAGACACAGAGGATGGCGAACGGCGAGCTGAGTTCCGGAGTCAATGGTTCCTCTCGATGCGTTCTTGTTCCCCGAGCACGAATCACGGTAGTCGCTGCCGGCGGCATGTCGACAGCTAGGCTTCCCCGCATGCCGGGCTCTTCCAGGGGCAACTGGCCGAAGGTGGCCATCGGGGCGTTGGTCTTGATCAACCTTGTCCTGTTCGCCCTGCTCGGGCTGCGCCAGCCTACGGAGGTTGTCCGCGCCAAACCGGCGACGTCCCCGGCCGACACGACCCGGTCGCCGCGCTCGTCACCGACACCGCCAGGGACGGCGGGGGACTCGACGCCGACCGAGTCGGCGTCCAACGCCGGTCGGTCGACCCGGATGCTGGCCGTGGCCTCCGACACCCTGGCCTGGCGGGCGGTGTTCGGTCCCTGTCCGGGCGGATCGGACCTCGAGGTATCACGGGACGGCGGCCGGACCTGGCGGGCCGCGAAGTCCGGACTCAAGGCGGTGTCCCGGCTGCGGGCCTATGGCGACTCCGGCGTGTTCGCGGTCGGGGGAGCGACTGACTGCGAGAGCCGCTATGTCGCCACAGACGGCCCGGGGAAGTCCTGGACGACCTACGATCGGCTGCTCGGCGAGACCTGGTACCGGGTACCGAAGGGGCCCAACCGGGTGCATGCGCCCGGCGGTCGGATCTCCCAGCCGTGCGGTGAGAAGCTGCGGGACTTCGCTGGTCTCGGCGACCTGGGGGCGGCGGCGTTGTGCGCCGACGGCACGGTGCGGACGACTCAGGACAGTGGCCAGAGTTGGCGGGACCTTCGCGGCGTCTCGACGGCGCTGTCCCTCGGCACGGACGGGCAGGTCTACGCCGTAGCCATGCGCCGGGAGGGCTGCGACGGCGTCGCTCTCGCTGTGCTGGATCCCGGGGCTGAGGAGATCGACCGGGACCGGGTCCGGTGCGCGCCCGCCGAAGGCAGCGAGAGCGACGAGGTCGCTGTCGGCGTGCGGGAGCAGGTGGTGTGGCTGTGGCTGGGCGACGAGGTCAAGGTGTCCACCAACCGCGGTCGAACCTGGGACCGGTCGTCCTGACAGACAAGCGGAGCCTGTCGAAGCTCCATCAGCCTCGGTCTCCGACAGGCTCGGCGCCGGCAGCCGGGGCTAGTGACTTACTGGCCGACGGGAGTGGCCCTGCGGAGGTCGGGTGACGCGGTTCCGTTCATCGTGCTGCTGAATCCGTTGGCAACCTCGTCGGGATGGCTTGACGCGACGGGAACAGTGCGGGTTGGCATCTCCATCTGAGCGCGCTTCGGCAAGGCGGGCTCGGCCGATGCGACCGGGTCGGGATCGGCCGGGGCAGCGTAAGCGTCTGGGGTGCTGGTGGGCGCATAGCCGGAGTAGTACGCGTACGCCCCGGTCTCCTGGCGGGCCACCCGGTTGAGGACGAGGCCGTGGATGTGTACGCCTGCCGTCGTCAGCGCCTCGATGGACTCGCGGAGCTGCGGCCGGTGTACACGGTCAGCCCCGGCGACGACCAGGACGCCGCCCGCCAGCATGCCGAGCACCGCAGCGTCGGTCACCGGGAGTAGGGGAGGGGTATCCAGCAGCACGATGTCGTAGCTGGTGGTGAGTCGCTCGAGCAGCTGTTCCATGGCTCTCGAGCCCAGGAGCTCGCTGGGGTTCGGCGGGATGCGTCCGGATGGCAGCACATCCAGGCTCGAGTACTCCCAGCGCTGAACAACGTCCTCGACCTCGGCCCGACCGATCAGCACGGTGGTCAACCCGACCTGTCCCTCCAGGCCCAGCGATGCGGCGACGGAGGGCCGACGGAGGTCGGCGTCGATCAGGATGACCCGGGACCCGGCGTCCGCCAGAGCCACCGCCAAGTTCAGCGAGGTGGTCGACTTGCCCTCGCCCGGGACCGAGGACGTGATCACGATGGATCGGGGCCGGTCGCCGATGTCGGTGAACTGCAGGTTCGTCCGCAGCCGCCGGATGGCCTCCGCAGCGCCGCTCATCGGGTCGTCGCGGAGGATCAGCGGGTGGTTCGGCACCTTGTCGTCGTAGCCGATGAGGCCGAGCAGTGGACTGTCGGTGACAGCGCGGAGATCCTGCTCGCTCCGCACCCGAGTGTCGAGGAGGTGGCGGAGAAGGGCGACCCCGAGCCCGAGCAGCACTCCTAGCATCGCTCCGAGAGCCAGGTTTCGCGGCACGTTGGGGGAAGACGGCGTGGTCGGAACCAGAGCCGTCTCCAGCGGGGTCACCTTGACGGCCTCGTTGCCGTTCTGCTTCGGAGACAGCGTGTTGGTCACTACGTCGACCACCTCGTCGCCGACAGCGTTGGCGATTGCCGCGGCAACCTCCGGATCGGGGTCTACCGCCGACACCTGCAGGATCACCGTCTCGGGCGGAATGGTGGCCGTCACGACCTCGGCCAGTTGCGCCGCGGTGACGTCGAGGTTGAGCCGCTCGATCACCGGGTTCAGTACCAGCGGCGAGGTTGCGGCCTCGGCGTAGGAGGTCATCTGCTTCTCGGCGAAGCTGCTGCCCTGGGCAAGGTCGGTGGTGGTCTTGCTGCCCTGCACGGCAAAGAAGAGCCGGGTGGTTGCCGTGTACTTGGTGGTCATGGCCAAGGTGGCGGCCGCGGCGACAGCGATGGTCGCCAGGGCGACGATCGTTACGCTGACCCAGCGCCGCCGGAGTACCTCAAGATAGTCGTGCAGATCCACAGGTGGCACCCTAATCGTTGTCCTCCCCCGAGGGATTCCGAGGAGCATCCTTGCACATCGCGCGTGAGACTGAGGTTCGGAAACGGCTGCGCCAGGGAAAACTCATGTCGCAGTGTGTAAACTCCCGGCTCGAAGTCACGAAGACCTGCCTAGGGGGAACAACGCGCGTTCACCTGTCGCGAGCTGACGTCGGCGAACTCGAAGAGCAGTACGTCCTGGCTGCTCTCCGATCCGGCTGGGTGGCCCCCTTGGGACCCG
>DASQVF010000519.1:0-4737 GCA_035640915.1 Propionibacteriaceae bacterium | reverse complement strand
CGGTGTCAGCCCACTCACCGCTGATCCGGGCACTTCCGAGCACCGTCAAGCCGAGGTCGGTGAAGAAGGCTATCGCGGCGTCCAGGTCGCGGACGGCGATGCCGACGTTATCGAGTCTGACAGGCATGGCCGCAGGGTAGCGCCAGGGACGTCTAGCCCGTTGCCGGGCTGTGGCGGACGTGGTCGTCATTCTGCGGACCGTTTGGCGGTCGTACTCCTCTCCGGACATCACCTCAAGCCGGATCGGCCTGTGACCGGTGGCCTTGACCAGCGCGAGGGCCTGGTGCTCGGCGTGATGTGCGTTCTCGGCTGGCAGTGTCAGGATCAGTTCTGCCCGACCGCTTTGTGTGCGCGTCATGGCCCGGTGGCCGGCCACAACAGCGTGGCCTTCACGCTCACCCGCTATGGCGGGTTGTCCGAGGACGGATCGGAAGCGGCGGTTGATCGCCTTGACCCTCTGCTCGGCGGCGGCGCCCAGGTCGAGGACGACAAGCGGTGAGGTGGCTTGCTTACTACCGGCCGCCCGGTTGGTATGCGTCCCGGATGCGTCCTCGGAGGCGTATTGATCCTGGACGTGGCTCGACCTCTGACCGTGTTGTTGCTGGTCAGAGACCGAATGGTGGTGGTAGCCCCGACGGGATTCGAACCCGCGCTACTGCCTTGAGAGGGCAGCGTGCTAGGCCGCTACACAACGGGGCCCTAGCGTGGTCAATGCGCCTGACCGACCGCGGAAGCCTAGCAACTCCCCCACCGTGGGGCGAACTGCGGGTCCTCCGCACTCGCTGGGGTACTAGGACTCGAACCTAGACTAACTGAACCAGAATCAGTCGGGCTGCCAATTACCCTATACCCCACTCACGCCGCCGTCCGGGTGTTCGGAACCCGTCGGGACGCGAGGAGCAACTTTACACGGCTCCCCCACCTTCCCCCCAATCCCGCTAGCTCGCGTCGGACAGCTGGACCCGGCTGCGCAGCCGCAGCACCCGGAAGAGCAGGTACGCGAGCAGGGCGAAGATCGCGAACCCGCCGACATCGAACGCCGCGTCGCCCCAGGTGATCTCGCGGATGGCCTTCAGCTCGGCGATCGAGCTGGTGAACCCGGCGATGCCGTACGCGCAGACGTTGTTCACGATGTGCGCGGCGATCGGCGCCTCCAGCCCTCCGGTGCGCCAGACGAGGATCCCGGCCAGTAGCCCGAAGGCGAGCCGGGCGGCGAACAGGGGCGGGTTCTGCACGCCGTGCAGCAGCGCGAACACGACTGCCGAGACCACCACGCCGAACCAGGGCTGGGCGACCAGGCTGCCCAGCGCCTGCAGCAGGTAGCCGCGGAAGAAGACCTCCTCCGCGATCGCCTGCAGCGGAGACGTGAGCAGGATCACCACCAGGAACAGCCAGAGCCCGGGCTGCGGGTCGAACCGGAGGTCCTCGTCGTCGAACAGGCTGGACAACGCCAACACCCCGTTGAGCGCCACCACTGCGACCACCAGGCTGCCCAGCAGATAGCGCCAACGGATCCGCGGTCCGACCGAGCTCAGCCAGCGCGGCCGCATCTGGTGCACCCCCGCCATCAGCGCCCAGGCGATCGGGATCAGCGTGGCGATCCCCAGGTTGGTGGCCAGCATGCCCGCCGGCCGCTCGAACGAGAAGGCCTCGCGGTAGTAGTCGGCGAAGGAGTAGTCGGCCGCGGTGAGGGTCCAGCTCAAGGTCACAACCGCCTGGCTGACCACCCCGGTCAGCAGGAGGAACATCGACACGCCGAGGAGCGCGCCCAGCAGCGAGCGCCACCAGACGTAGCTCTCCCCCCGCAGGAGCTGCGGGTACGCCGCACCATCGGGAGGCAGCACCCCCACCGGGACCGCCTCGGTCGCGGCTGGCGCCGTGGACGGGACCGGCCCCGTCGCGGACGGTCGCGCCGCGGGGCGGTTGCGGGTCGCCGGCCGGCTCGCCGGGCGCTTGCGGGACTTGGGCACCGACTCAGGCGGCCACAGCGGCCCGGGCGGCGTCGATCCGCGCGAGGGTCGACTCGCGGCCCAGCAGCTCGATCGACTCGAACAGCGGCGGTGAGATCCGGCGCCCGGTCAGCGCGGCCCGTAGCGGGGCGAAGGCCAGCCGCGGCTTGAGGCCCAGCCGCTCGATCAGCGCTCCGCGCAGCGCGGCCTCGATCTCGGCGTGCCGGAAGTCCGGCAGGTCCCGCAGGACCGCCTCCGCGGCGTCCAGCACCGGGGCGGATTCGGCAGTCAGGCCGGCGTCCGGCTCGATCAGGATGTCCGCGTCGCGGCGGAACAGAAAGGCCAGCATCTCGACGGCCTCCGAGAGGGTCGAGATGCGCTCCTGGATCAGCGGCGTCGCCGCCTCCAGACGCTCCTGCTGGTCCGGCGTGGGCGGGTCGGCGACCAGGCCGGCCCGAACCAGGAACGGCACCAGCCGCTCGGCCAGCTCCTTGGGGTCGAGCAGCCGGATGTGCGCGGCGTTGACGGCCTCGCACTTCTTGGCGTCGAACCGGGCCGGGTTGGCGTTCACCCGGCGGATGTCGAACACCTCGACCATCTCGTCGAGAGAGAAGATGTCGCGGTCCTCGGCGATGGCCCAGCCGAGCAGGGCAAGGTAGTTCGCCAGGCCCTCGGGAAGGTAGCCCAAGCGCTGGTACTCCGCCAGCCCCGATCCCTTGTCCCGCTTGGAGAGCTTTCGGTTCCCCTCGCCCAGCACACTCGGCAGATGGCCGAACCGTGGGGTACGGCCACTGCCCACCCCCAACTCGGCCAGGGCCTGGTAGAGCACCATCTGCCGCGGCGTCGACGACAGCAGATCCTCACCGCGCAGGACGTGGGTGATCTCCATCAGGGAGTCGTCGACCGGGTTGACCAGGGTGTACAGCGGATCTCCGCTGGCCCGCACGATCACGTAGTCGGGAACGTGCTCGCCGGCGAAGCTGATCGGCCCCCGGACGAGGTCGTCGAAGCTCAGCGGCCCCTCGGGCACTCGCATTCTGATGACCGAGGGAGTGTTCAGCCGCTCCAGCTCGGCAACCCGGTCCGCCGGCAGGTCTCGACAGAACCCGTCGTAGCCGGACGGCGCACCCGCCGGCCGCGCCGCCTCCCGGGCCTCGATCTCCTCCCGGGTGCAGTAGCAGCGGTAGGCGTGTCCGCCGTCCAGCAGCTTGCCCACCACATCGCGGTAGATCTCGCCGCGCTCGGACTGGACGTACGGGCCGTACGGGCCGCCGACACCGGGTCCCTCGTCCCAGGTGAGACCGATCCAGTGCAGCGCATCGACGACGCCCTGGGCGGAGTCGGCGACGTTGCGAGCGGTGTCGGTGTCCTCGATCCGCAGCACGAAGGTTCCGCCCCAGTGCCGCGCGAAGGCCCAGTTGAACAGTGCGCTGCGGACCGCGCCCACGTGCAGGTTGCCGGTCGGGGACGGGGGGAAGCGTACGCGTACGCGTTCGGGCGGCAGATCGCCCAGCACGTCGGTGCTCATGGAGCCGGCTGCCCGGAGGCGACCGGGTTGGTCAGCGCACCGATGCCTTCGATCTCGACCGTGACCTCCTGACCGGCCTCGATCGGGCCGACCCCCTCCGGGGTGCCGGTCAGAATGACGTCGCCCGGCAGCAGGGTGGTGTAGGAGGAGATGTAGGCGACCAGCTCGGCGACGGTGAAGATCATGTCTTTGGTGTTGCCGTCCTGGCGGACGCTCCCGTCGACCGTGGTCCGGACCGCCAGGCTGCCCACCTCGTCGAGGCTCTGGTGGGTGGTGATCCACGGCCCCAGCGGGCAGAACGTGTCGTAGCCCTTGGCCCGGGCCCATTGCTTGTCGCTGCGCTGCAGGTCCCGGGCGGTGACGTCGTTGCCCACCGTGTAGCCGAAGATCACCTCGGGCACCCGGGCCACCGGTACCTCCCGGCAGATCCGGCCGATGACCACGGCCAGCTCACCCTCGTAGCTCAGCTCAGAGGTGACCTTCGGGTAGATGATCGGCTCGTGGGGCCCGATCACCGCCGTGTTGGGCTTGAAGAAGGTCAGCGGCGTGACCGGCACCTCGTTGCCCAGCTCTGCGGCATGCGCCGCGTAGTTGCGGCCGACTCCCACCACCTTGCTGCGCGGGATCACCGGGGCCAGCAGCCGTACGCCGTCCAGCTCCTTACGCTCGCCGGTGAGCTGGACCGGCATGGCGATGGGGTCGCCGGTGAGCACGGAGACGGTGTCGGGATGCGACCCGCCGTCAGCCGCCAGCTCGACGATCCCGTACTGGGGGTCGCCGCCAGCGGCGAAGCGGGCAATACGCACCCGCTCAGCGTAGCGGGGCCCACGCGGCGCCCGGACCGCCGAGCGACCCGCCCGGTACTGGTCCTCGACCGGATCGGCCGACGCCGCCGCCTCCTTCGCCCTTCGCGGAAACTCACGTGCACGTGAGTTGCCGCAGCAATACCTACGTTGCAACGTGGGTATCGCCGACGGAACTCACGTGTACGTGAGTTCCAGGGGTGGTGCTCAGGCGGAGATGAGCTCCCGGGCCAGGGCGGTCGGCAGGTAGTCGTAGCGGACGAAGCGGCGGGTGAAGGTGCCGGTGCCGTGGGAGACCGAGCGCAGGTCGATCGGATAGCGGGACAGCTCGTACGCCGGGATCTCGGCGTGCACCACGATGTAGCCCGGCTCGGCGGCGGCCTCCGTGCCGTGGACCTGGCCGCGGCGGCTGCGCAGGTCGGCCAGCACCGAGCCGACCGAGTCCTCGGCCACGGTG
>DASQVF010000518.1:0-2948 GCA_035640915.1 Propionibacteriaceae bacterium | reverse complement strand
ATTGCGTCACGTTGACAGGTTCGCCGGGCGCGAACCGACCCGCTCGCCGGTGCTGGGAGCGGACATGCTTCCACCATGATCAGTACCTTGGCGCAGGAGCTGGCGAGCTGGATCGAGCGGCTGCCCCCGCCCCAGCCGCGGATGGAGGCCCTGGCCGCTGCCCTGCGGGCAGAGTTCGGGGACCGGGACGAGCCAGTCACCGCAACTGGAGTCGGTGCGGTGGAGGCGACGGCCCAGCGGTACTCCCGGCACCTGGTGCTGGACTTCCACTCCGAGGGCGAACTGGTCGTCGATCGCACGGCGCCCGGCTGGCCGGCCGAGGACGAGACGGAGATCCGCCGCCGCGGCGCACCGATCTCCGCGGTCCGGCGAACCGACGAGGGGCTGGCGATCGTGGCCGTCGACAGCATGCCGTCCTTGGCCGTCACCCGGCGGTTCATCGAGGCCGCCATCGCGCTGACCGAGGGCGCCCGCGGCGTGGCGCTCGACCTGCGGCGCAACGGCGGGGGCGATCCGGAGACCGTGGCCATGATCGTCGGCTGGCTGTGCGGGCCGGGCCTGGACATCTCCGACGTGGTCTACCGTGACCAGGTCCGGCACTGGACCACGCCGGACGGTGCCACGCTGCCCGCCGACACCCCGGTGGTGATCCTGACCAGCGGCGGCACCTACTCCTCCGGAGAGGCCCTGGCCTACCACCTGCAGGCTCGTCGCCGCGGCCCGGTGCTGGGGCAGCGCACGCCCGGCGCGGCCGACCACGTCACGCCGGTGAACGTCACTCCGCAGGTCCAGGCGATCCTGCCCGAGGCGTACGTGGTGGACACCGTCACCGGCGGCAACTGGGAGGGCACCGGCGTACGCCCCGACATCGAGACCAGCCCGGACGACACCGAGGCGCAGGCCCTCGCGACGCTGCGCCAGGCCACACAATGAGCAGGTGACCGGAACCGCGACCGCGCTGAGCCCGCGGCTCCGGGTCGGCTACGCCAGCGGCGGCATCGCCACCGGCGCGTTCGGGACGGTCCCCGGACTGCTCCTGCTGCCCTTCCTGACCGACTCCCTCGGCATCTCCGCCCTGGTGGCCGGCGTGGTCGTCTTCCTGCCCAAGGCCTGGGACGTGGTGCTGAACCCGATCACCGGCCGGCTCAGCGACCGCTTCGCCACCGGTCGCGGCACCCGACGCCCGTTCCTGCTCTGGGGCGGCATCGGGCTGGCCGTCGGCTTCGTCCTGCTGTTCTCCGGGCCGGTCGCCCCGCCCGCGCTCGCCGGCGGTTGGGTGGTGGTCGCCTTCCTGCTCTGCGCCACCGCGTACTCGGTGTTCCAGGTCCCCTACGTCGCCCTGCCCGCCGAACTGACCGGCGACTACGACGAGCGGACCCGGCTGCTCACCTGGCGGGTGGCGATCCTGGCCGTGGCCATCCTGCTCAGCGGGGCGACCGCGCCGATCATTCGGAATGCGCTCGGCTACCCGGCAATGGCCGTCTTCGTCGGCGGGCTGATCCTGCTCGGTGCCCTCGGCGCGTACGCGGGAACCCGCGGAGTGCCCGCCGTGACGGTGCCCGCTCCGTCCGGCGGACTGCTCGCCCAGCTGACCGCCGCCGCCCGGGTCGCCGACTTCCGGCGGCTGCTGACCACGTTCGGCGTGCAGGCGCTGGCCATCGGCTGCCTCCTGGCGGGGGTGGACTACGTCGCCCGGGTGGTGCTCGGTCGCTCGGAAGCGTCATCGGTGCTGTTCGCGTGCTTCGTCGGCCCGGCGCTGCTGGTCACCCCGGCATGGCAGCACCTGGCCGGCCGGCTGGGCAAGAAGCGCGGCTACCTGGTTGCCTCGCTGGTGCTGGCCGTCGGGTGCGCCGGGCTGGCGCTGGCCGGCACGGTGCCGCTGGTCGTGGTCTACGGAATGGCCGCGGTGACCGGGATCGGCTACGCCGGGGCGCAGCTGTTCCCGCTGGCCATGCTGCCGGACACCGCAGCGCACGACGCCCGGCAGACCGGCGAGAACCGGATCGGGGTGTTCACCGGGGTGTGGACGGCGGTCGAGACGCTGGGCCTGGCCCTCGGTCCGGCGGTGTTCGCGGCCATGCTGGCCGCGGGCGACTACCAGTCCTCGACCGGGGCCGCGGTGACCCAGCCGGCGTCGGCCCTGACGGCGATCGCCGTCGGCTTCTCGATCGTGCCAGCGGCATTGGTGCTGCTCAGCCTGGCTGCCCTGCGTGGCTACCGCTTGACGAAAGAGGAGGTGGCGTGATGGACGCCGAGCAGATCCGGGCCGCGCTGACGGCGCTGCGGCAGCACGACCTGCCGACCCACGGCGGCCGGACGCTGGCCTACGTGTACGACTCCGGGCTGGCCGAGGTGGATGCCCTCGGCCGGGAGGCACTGGCCGCGTACGGGTCCACGAACGCCCTCGACCCGACCGCCTTCCCCTCGCTGCTGCGGATGGAGCAGGACCTCGTCGCCGATGCGGCGGCCCTGCTCGACGGGCCGCCCGGCACAGTCGGCACGGTGACCTCGGGCGGCACGGAGTCGATCCTGCTCGCCGTACAGACCGCCCGTGACTCCCGACCGGATATCGTCCGGCCCACCATGGTGCTGCCCACGTCGGCGCACGGTGCGTTCCACAAGGCGGCGCACTACTTCGGCGTACGACCGGTCCTCGTCGACGTGGACTCGGAGACCGGCCGGGCGCTGCCGTCGGCCATGACGGCGGCGATCGCCGACGACACGGTGCTGGTCGTCGCCTCGGCGCCGTCGTACGCGCACGGCGTCGTCGACCCGGTGACCCAGATCGCCACCGCGGCGCAGGCGGCCGGTGTGCGCTGCCACGTGGACGCGTGCATCGGCGGCTGGCTGCTGCCGTTCCTGCGTCGCGACGACCCCGAGCTGCCGGCGTTCTCCTTCGTGGTGCCCGGGGTGACCAGCATCTCGGTGGACCTGCACAAGTACGGCTT
>DASQVF010000517.1:0-3269 GCA_035640915.1 Propionibacteriaceae bacterium | reverse complement strand
GCGTCGTTCGCGGCCTGGTGCTTGCGCATCACGCGCTTGTGGGCGTCGGCGTTGCGGGCGAAGCCGGCGTACGGGCCGACGATCGCGGCCAGCTCCGCCGAGCGCCGGTAGGAGGTGCCCGTCATCAGCGAGGTGATGGTCGCGGCCATCGCGCGCCCGCCGTCGGAGTCGTAGCCCAGACCCATCGCCATCAGCAGCGCGCCGAGGTTGGCGTAGCCAATGCCGAGCTGGCGGTAGTCGCGGGTGGTCGCCCCGATCGCCTCCGTCGGGAAGTCGGCGAAGCAGATCGAGATGTCCATCGCGGTGATGATCAGCTCGACGGCCTTCTCGAACCTCTCGGCGTCGAACGTGTCGTCGGCTCGCAGGAACTTCAGCAGGTTGAGGCTGGCCAGGTTGCACGAGGAGTTGTCCAGCGACATGTACTCCGAGCAGGGGTTGGACGCGGTGATCCGGCCGGTCTCGGGGTTGGTGTGCCAGTCGTTGATGGTGTCGTCGTACTGGATGCCGGGGTCGGCGCACTCCCAGGCGGCCTTGGCGATCTTGCCGAACAGCTCCCGGGCGTCGACCGGCCACGTCTGCTCACTGTGCCGCGCCCGCAGCGAGAACTCCTTGCCGTCCTCCACCGCGCGCATGAACTCGTCGGTGACCCGGACGGAGTTGTTGGCGTTCTGGTACTGGACCGAGGTGATGTCCTTGCCGCCGAGGTCCATGTCGAAGCCGGCGTCCCGCAGCGCGCGGATCTTGTCCTCCTCGCGCGCCTTGGTCTCGATGAACTCCTCGATGTCGGGGTGGTCCACGTCCAGCACCACCATCTTGGCCGCCCGTCGGGTGGCGCCGCCGGACTTGATCGTCCCGGCGCTGGCATCCGCCCCGCGCATGAACGAGACCGGGCCGGACGCGGTGCCGCCGGAGCTGAGCAGCTCCTTCGACGAGCGGATCCGGGAGAGGTTGAGGCCGGCGCCCGAGCCGCCCTTGAAGATGAAGCCCTCCTCGCGGTACCAGTTCAGGATCGAGTCCATCGAGTCGTCGACCGAGAGGATGAAACACGCCGACACCTGCTGCGGCGACGCGGTGCCCACGTTGAACCAGACCGGTGAGTTGAACGAGAAGTACTGGTGCAGCAGCATCCAGGTCAGCTCGTGCTCGAACACCTCGGCGTCGTCCGGCGTGGCGAAGTAGCCGTAGTCCTCGCCGGCCCGCCGGTAGGTGGTGACCACCCGGTCGATCAGCTCCCGCAGGCTCTGCTCGCGTACCGGTGTGCCCAGCGCGCCACGGAAGTACTTCGTCGTCACGATGGTCGAGGCGTTGACGCTCCAGAAGTCGGGGAACTCCACCCCCTTCTGCTCGAAGACCACCTCGCCGGTCTTCCAGTTGGTCTGCACCACGTCGCGGCGCTCCCAGGTCACCTCGTCATACGGGTGGACGCCGCTGGTGAAGACCCGCTCGACGGTCAGCCCGGCGTTTCTGCGGCCGGACCGCTTGACCTCGGAACGTCCGCTCGCAGGGCGGGTGGTTTCGGTCATGTCAACCTTTCGTGGTCGCCGCCGCAGGGTCACGGCTCGGGCTGGGTGAGATTCGATCTGTGGAGTTGGCCGGGGACGATGCCCGCACTGTCGTCGAACGCTGTGGACCGGGCCGGACCCGCGCAGCCTTCCCCTGCTGCGCGGGCCAAGCCCGGAGTCGGGGTGGGCCGCTACGGTGGCCCGGTCCGGCGGGTGCCGCCGGCGTCGGCCGGACGCGCCGGGGTCAGCCGGTGCGGGGTGAAAGTGCTGACCTTCGCGTCGGCCCCGCGGTCGGGAATCAGCGGCTCGATGCCGGTCGGCTCCTGCTCCACCCGGAGTAGCGCGATCTCGGCCTCGAAGTCCTCCACCGAGACGAACTGCCGGTACACGCTGGCGAAGCGCAGGTAGGCGACCTGGTCGAGCTCCCGCAGTGGCCCCAGGATCGCCACGCCGACCTCGTCGGAGGGCACCTCCGGCTGTCCTGATGCCCGGAGCGAGTCCTCGACCAGCTGACCCAGCCGGGCGAGCTGGTCCTCGGTGACCGGGCGGCCCTTGCACGCCTTGCGTACGCCGCTGATCACCTTGTCCCGGGCGAACGGCTCGACCACTCCGCTGCGCTTCACCACGGCCAGCTGCATCTGCTCGAGCGTGGTGAACCGGCGTTCGCACATCGGGCACTGGCGGCGCCGCCGGATGGCGCTGCCGTCCTCGGCCACCCGGGAGTCCAGCACCTTGGAGTCGGTGTGCCGACAGTACGGGCAGTGCATCTGCGGCTCCTTCTCCTTACGGGCGGACGGGCGGGCTGGGGACGGTTCTGGGGACAGACCGGGATCGGGCTGTGGACCGTGCTGTGAACTTGTGTGGGTAAGTAACCACTACCTGTGGAGTAATCACACGGGTGTAACTACTAGATATAGAGAGCGTACGTCGGCGCAGGCCCGCGCGCAAGAGCTTTCGCCCGACTTCACGTCGCGTGTCGCGGCCGGTGCGGAGCCGCTGGTCAGCCGAGGTTGCGCAGGACCGCGTACGCCAGGGCGGCCGCCGCGCCGAGCACCAACCAGATCGCCGCCGGGACGCGCCGGAGCCGCCGGGCCAGTGGGCGGGGCGCCCGTACCGCGGGGCCACCGAGAAGCTCGACGGTCCATAGGACGGTCAGCAACGCGAGCACCGCGACCGCCACCAGCGCGACCGGGTTGGCCCGCGCCGCCGACCCGAGGTCACCATGCAGCAGCGCCTCGCCCATCCGGGTACCGCCACACAGCGGGCAGTCCCAGCCGGTGAGCGCCCGGAACGGGCACGGGAGGCCGACGCCGGTGGTGGCGTAGAGGACGCTCAGCGCCAGTCCGCCGGCCAGGATCCCGCTGGCCACCGGAAGCGCGGACCGAGCGGTGGACCTCGGCCGCGCGTCGTTCGGAGCGACCGCCATGTGGCCATTCTCCCCCGGTCCGATAGCCCCTGCCGGGCCCCGCCCGGCACTAGGATCGCCGCGTCGACCACCGCCGCACCGAGGATTCGATGACCAGCCAGCCAGGACCGTGGTCCCACCAGCCGGGTGATCCGGCGGCGCCCGTGCCCGCCCCGGGCTGGGCGCAGCCCGGGCCGGCCGACCCGGCCACGCCCGCCCCGGTGTACGGTCCGGTACCCACCCACTACTCCGGCCCAGCGGCCGGGTACCCCCCGCCGCCACCGGCCGGTGGTCCACCGCCCGGGTACCCGTCCGGGCCGGGCTACCCCTCCGGGGCCGGATACGCCTCCGAGCCCGGATAC
>DASQVF010000516.1:0-2672 GCA_035640915.1 Propionibacteriaceae bacterium | reverse complement strand
GCCCGGCCCTCGGCGATGGCCCAGACGATCAGGGACTGGCCGCGGCCGGCGTCACCGCAGGCGAAGACCCGGTCCACGTCGGTGGCGTAGTTCCGGTCCCGGGCGACGTTGCGCCGCTCATCCAGGGACACCCCGAGCTGGTCGACCACGGTATCGGTCTCGGGCCCGGTGAAGCCCATGGCGAGCAGCACCAGCTCGGCCGGGATCTCCTGCTCGGTGCCCTCGATCGGCACCACCTTGCCGGCGTCGAACTTGACCTCCGACATGACCAGCGCCCGCACCCGGCCGTTCTCGTCACCTCTGAACTCCGACGTGGAGACCGAGTACACCCGCTCGCCGGCCTCCTCGTGCGCCGAGGAGACCCGGTAGATCATCGGGTACGTCGGCCAGGGCTGGTTCTCCGGCCGATCGTCGGGCGGTGTCGGCATGATCTCCAGCTGCACCACCGACTCCGCACCCTGCCGGATCGAGGTGCCCAGGCAGTCCGCACCGGTGTCGCCACCGCCGATGATCACCACGTGCTTGCCGGCGGCGGTGATCTGGTTCTCGACGAAGCCGCCGAGAGACACTCGGTTCGCCTGCGGCAGGAACTCCATCGCCTGGTGGATCCCGTCCAGCTCCCGGCCGGGCACCGGCAGGTCCCGACCGACGGTCGAGCCGGTCGCCAGCACAACGGCGTCGTAGCGCTCCTTGAGCTCGTCGCCGGTGATGTCGACACCGGCCTCGACGCCGCAGCGGAAGTTTGTGCCCTCGTCCTTCATCTGCTGGATCCGGCGGTCCAGCACCGCCTTCTCCATCTTGAACTCCGGGATCCCGTACCGCAGCAGCCCGCCAGGCTGGTCCGCCCGCTCGAACACCGCGACGGTGTGGCCGGCCCGGGTCAGCTGCTGAGCCGCCGCCAACCCTGCCGGACCGGAGCCGACCACGGCCACCGTCTTGCCGGTATGCCACTCCGGCGGCTGGGCGGACACCCGGCGCTCGTCCCACGCCTTGTCGATGATGGCGACCTCGACGTTCTTGATCGTCACCGGGTCCCGGTTGATGCCGACAACGCAGGCGGTCTCGCAGGGCGCCGGGCACAGCCGCCCGGTGAACTCCGGGAAGTTGTTGGTCGCGTGCAGCCGCTCCAGGGCCTCGTCCCAGTCACTGCGCCAGACCAGGTCGTTCCACTCGGGGATCAGGTTGCCCAGCGGGCAGCCGGTGTGGCAGAACGGGATGCCGCAGTCCATGCACCGTCCCGCCTGCTCGGAGATGATCGGCAGCACCGCGCGCCCCGGCGTACCGGGGTAGACCTCTTTCCAGTCATGGATCCGCTCCGCCACCGGCCGCCGCTCGGCGACCCGCCGCGGCGTGGTCATGAAGCCCTTGGGGTCAGCCATGGTGTCCTCCGTTGCCCTTCGACAGGCTCAGGGCGCATCTGGTCGTCATCCCCTGGCTGCTTCCATCATCTTGTCGGTGAGCGTCTCCTCGTCCAGGCCCTCCGACTCCGCCTGCTCCCGGGCGGCGATCACCCGCGCGTAGTCCCGCGGCAGCACCTTGGTGAACCGCCGGGCCGCGGCGGCCCAGTCGGTCAGCAGCCGCTCGGCGACCGTCGACTCGGTCTCCTCGTGGTGCCGGACGACCAGCCGGCGGAGGAACTCCAGGTCGGCGTCCGAGGGCTCCAGCGCGTCCACCATCTCGGTGTTCAGCCGGTCGAGGTCCAGGTCGAGGAAGTAGCCGATCCCGCCGGACATGCCGGCGGCCACGTTCCGGCCGGTCCTGCCCAGCACCACCGCGACACCGCCGGTCATGTACTCACAACCGTGGTCACCGAGCCCCTCGACCACCGCGGTCGCGCCGGAGTTGCGGACGCAGAAGCGCTCCCCCACCTGGCCGCGGATGAAGATCTCGCCGGAGGTCGCTCCGTAGCCGATCACGTTGCCGGCGATGATGTTGTCCTCGGCGACGAAGGTGGCCGTGCGCGGTGGCCGGATCACCAGGCGGCCGCCGGACAGGCCCTTGGCCAGGTAGTCGTTGCTGTCCCCCTCCAGCCGCAGCGTGATCCCGGCGGGCAGGAACGCCCCGAAGCTCTGGCCGGCCGAACCGGAGAACGTGATGTCAATCGTCCCGTCGGGTAGACCCTCGCCCGAAGTGGCCTTGGTCACCTCGTGCCCCAGGATCGTGCCGACCGTCCGGTTCACGTTCCGGATCTTCAGCGACGCCCGGACCGCCTCCCCGTCAGTGAGCGCGGGCCGGCACATGTCGATCAGCATCTGATCCAGCGCGAACTCCAGCGCATGGTCCTGCCCCGTCACGTTGTGCCGCGGCGCGCCCTCGGGCAGCTCCGGCACGTGCAGGATCGGCCGGAGGTCCAGCCCGTGGGCCTTCCAGTGCTGCTCCGCGGTCGTGGTGTCCAGCACCTCGACGTGGCCGACCGCCTCGGCCAGCGTCCGGAAGCCCAGCGCGGCCAGGTGCTCGCGCACCTCCTCGGCGATGAACTCGAAGAAGTTGACGACGAACTCCGGCTTGCCGGAGAACTTCTTGCGCAGCTCCGCGTTCTGCGTGGCCACGCCCACCGGGCAGGTGTCCAGATGGCAGACCCGCATCATGATGCAGCCGCTGACCACCAGCGGCGCGGTCGCGAAGCCGAACTCCTCCGCCCCGAGCAGGGCGCCGATGATCACGTCCCGGCC
>DASQVF010000515.1:0-7810 GCA_035640915.1 Propionibacteriaceae bacterium | reverse complement strand
ACCGCCGCAAGCGCGCCGCCGCCCTCCCTGATTTCCTGCCCGCGTTTCGCCAGTGGCCGGCGTGTCGCGGCATTCTCGGGGCGCTGGCGGTCGTTTCTCAGGTCAGCCGGACCGGTGCGATCAGGGCTGGTCGTGGCCCGCGACGCGCTCAGGCGCATCCCTGAGCAGCACGTCGATCAGCAACGCTGCCGACCAGCTGAACCGGTCGGTGCCGTGGCCGGTCCCGGTCAGCGGGTGGAAGTACTCCCGCAGCCCGGACTGCGCGGTCAGCGCCACCAGGTCGGAGTCCAGCCGGGCGGCCAGGTCGGCGTAGCCGTGCTGCCGCAGGCCCGACGCGACCAGCCAGGTCGTGTTGAGCCAGCTCGGCCCGCGCCAGTAGCGCTGCGGGTCATGGCGGGGGTCGGTCAGGTCGAAGCTGGGCACCCCGTACGCCCGGCCGACCCGGAACGCGTTCCCCACCAACGTCTCGTGGACGGCGGTCACGATGTCCGCCGGCAGGTCGGGCAGCACCAGCGGGATCAGTCCGGAGACCGTCCGCTCGCTCAGCCGCTGCCCGGTCCGCACGTTCCGCGCCACGAAGACCCCGGCCTCCGCGCTCCACAGCTGGTCGACCAGGGCCCGGGTGAGCCGGACCGCCTCGGCCCGGTGCCCGGTCGGGTCCGCTCCGATCCTTCCCGCTAGGTCGGCCAGGGCGATCTCGGCCCACGCCCAGAGAGCGTTGAACGCCGGGTCGACGACGCGGAACTCGCCCTCCGCGCGGACCCAGTCGTCGTCGTAGCCCTGGTCCCGGTAGGCCAGGGCCAGCCGGATATAGCGGGCGTAGTCCTCGTCGGTGGGCCGCTCGGCCGTCCCGGCGTGCTCGAGGTCCCGGCGGGTGTAGGTGTCGAACAGCGACAGGTCCGCCGGCACCGCGTGCAGCGGGGTGTCCCAGGACGGTGAGTTGTCCATCCCGGTCTCCCAGGGATGCACGACCGCGGCCAGTCCGGCGGGGCCCACGCTCCGCCGCCGGCGCAGGTAGTCGTGCTGCGCCACCAGGCAGGGGTACGCCCGGCGGGCGAAGGTCAGGCCGTCCTCGCCGAGCCCATCCACCACGGCGACGGCGGCGGTGGCGTGCACCGGCGGCTGGATGATCCCGGACGTGTCGATCGGCGGGCGTCCGACCCCGTCCGCTGACCGCCAGAAGGTGGGGCCGGGGAAGTAGGCGTCCGGGTCGACCGCCGGGTTGAAGGCGATGTGCGGGATGCGGCCGTCCGACCACTGCGCGCCGAACAGGCTGAGCAGCTCCGTCGCCGCCCGCCGCGGCGCCCAGTGCCGCAGACCCAGCGCGATGAAGGCCGAGTCCCAGCTCCACTGGTGGGGGTAGAGGCTGCGGGAGGGAACCGTCGAGTGGCCGTGCCAGTTGTGGATCAGCACCTGCACCGCGTCCCGGAGCAGCTGGTCGGTCACCGTCGCTGGGCGGTCGGCCACCACCCGGGTGGTCACGACCATGCCGCCTGACGGATCCGGCGCACCGACACCGGGAGCACCTCGTCCACCGGTCCCGACAGCCGGCACTCGTACGCGAGCTCGTCGGCGTAGCCGATCGACCAGATGGCGTCCAGGAGTGCCGTCCAGTCCACGTGGCCGGCACCCGGCTCCAGCCGGTTGCTGTCGCTGAGCTGGACGTGCCGGATCCACGGTCCGGCGGCGACCACCGCCCTCAGCGGGTCGGCCTCCTCGATGTTCATGTGGTAGGTGTCGGCGGCCACCCCGAGCGCGGGTGAGCCGATCCGCGCGCACAGCGCCACCGCCTGGTCGCGGGTGTTGACCATGTGGTCCTCGTAGCGGTTCAGCGGCTCCAGCGCGATCACCACGCCCTCCGCCTCCGCGTGGGCCGCCAGCGCGCCGAACGCCTCGGTCAGCACCTCGGTGTCCTCGGCCTCCGACCGGGGTGGCGTGAACGGGGGCAGCCGCCGGCTGAACATCCCGTAGGAGGCCGGGGTCATCGCCAGCCGCCCGCCGATCGCCGCCATCACCGACAGCTGCGATTTCAGCTGGTCCAGTGCGTCGGCCCGCTTGACCGGATCGAAGTCCCCGACGAAGTGCAGCATCTCGACGCAGACGGTGGGCATCGGCACACCGGCGGCCGCCGCCTCCCGCAGCTCGGGCAGCCGGGCGGCGAACCGGCCCTCCCCGGCCCCGCGCAGCTCGATCGCGTCGAAGCCGAGCCGCTGCGCGTGCTCCCACTTGGCCGTCATCGAGTCGCCCTGCAGGTACTGCTCCTGCACGGCCAACCGGACCGGGTGCCTCACGTTCCCAGCACCTCGCGCCCACTCGCTACCCGACGCTCGGTGCTCATGTCTCCGGCCGGAAGTCCAGGATCACCTGCAACAGGTCGGCCGGCGGGTCGTCCAGGAGCTCGTACGCCTCGGCCGCCTCCTCGGCCCGCAGCACGTGGGTGACCAACGGCAGCGGGTTCAGCCGACCGCGGGCGCACAGCTGCATGACCATCGTGTCCAGCCGCTGGCGGTTCCAGCGTCGCCGGAGCACCGTCGGCACGGCGCCGATCTGGGACGGAACCAGGCGGACCCGGTTGTGGTGGAACTCCTCGCCGAGCCGCAGCGCGGTCGCCGGACCCTGGTAGAAGCCGCCAGCCACCACAGTACCGTCGACGCCGGCGCAGCGGATCGCCTCGTGCAGGGCGGAGTAGGCGCCGGTCAGCTCGATCACCCGGTCGGCGCCGCGGCCGTCGGTGTGCTGCCACACCCGCACCGCGACATCACCGGTCGCCGGTACCGGCGTGGCGCCGAACCGCTCGGCCCACTCCAGCCGCGCCGGCATGGCGTCGACGGCCAGCACCTCGATGCCCTGACCGGCCAGCAGCTGCGTGGTGAGCAGCCCGATCACACCCTGGCCGAACACCACCACCGTCTCGCCGAGGAATGCGCCGGCCGCCAGTACGGAGTTGAGGGCGACGGCACCGACCCGGTCGAAGGTGCCGATCATCGGGTCGAGGCCGGCCGGCAGCTTGTGCCCGGCCAGCCGGTCAACCGGGATCACCGCATGGGAACGGTGGCCCCACATCCCCCAGATCACGTCGCCCACCGCGAAGCTCGTCACGTCCTGGCCGACCGCCTCGACCACTCCGACCTCGGAGTACCCCCAGACATCGAGCGGGTAGGAGAACGTCGTCCCACCGGTGAGGAACAGGGCCCGCTCGGGGTCCCAGCGCCGGTCCAGGTAGGGGTTGGTGCCCCGATAGGTGGCCAGCTCGGTCCCGGCCGAGATGCCGGAGTACCAGGTCCGGACCAGCACCTCTGCCGGACCGGGGGTCGGGTCTTCGTACGCGCGGATCCCGACCGAGCGCGGCTCGGTCAGTTCAACCAGATATGCCATGACGTGTCGTGTCGTCCAAACGTGGGTTGCGGGTTGCGTCGGTCAGGTGCTCTCCGGAGCGGCACGCGCTGAGGCGAGACTGCGACGACACGGCACTGTGGCGGTTCAGCCCTTCTCGGCGCCGGCGGTCAGTCCGCCGGTCAGTAGTCGTTCGGTGGCGAAGAAGATGATGATGATCGGCAGGGTGAGCACCACGGAGCCGGCCATCAGCACGGTGGTCGGGACCTCCACGCTGCCGGACAGCTGGGACAGGCCGAGCGAGACCGTCCAGCTGTCCCGCCGGTCGACCAGGAACAGCAGCGCGAACAGGAACTCGTTCCAGGCGATCATGAACACGAACAGCCCGGTGGACATGATCGACGGCAGCGCCAGCGGCAGGCTGACCTTTCGCAGCACACCCATCCGGGTCAGCCCGTCGACCAGCCCGGCCTCCTCGACCGACTCCGGGACCGTCTCGAAGTAGTTGCGCAGCATGTAGATGGCTACCGGCACCGTCTGGGCGGTGTAGACCAGGACCAGGCCGACCAGCGAGCCGCGCAGCCCGAGCCGGGTGAACAGCACGAACAGCGGGATGGCCATCAGGATGGCGGGGAACAGGTACGCGGCCAGGAACAGCCCGCTGATCTTGTTGCGGCCGACGAACGGGAGTCGGGCGATCGCGTACGCGCCGGGGATGCCGATCAGCAGGGCGAGCACGACCGAGGTGAGCGAGACGAAGAGGCTGTTGCCGAGCAGCCGGCCGAAGCCCTGCCCACCGCTGGCCGTCGAGGCCAGCACGTTCGCGTAGGTGCTCAAGGTGAGTTCGCCCGGACCGACCAGCAGCGAGGCGGGGTTGCGCAGCAGCGACTCGATCGGCTTCAGCGAGAGCAGGATCATGTAGTAGAAGGGCAGCAGGGTGGCGATCAGCAGGAGCGCGATGACCACCCAGCGCAGCACTCCGAACACCCGGGCCTGGACCCGGTGCCGGGTCCAGCGCGATGTGGTCGGTCGGCGGACGGGCGCCGCGGCCCCGGCCGTCTCGGTCGTCGTCGCGGCGAGCTCGGTCGTCATGCCCGTTCTCCTCTCCGGCGCAGGATCAGCAGGTAGACCAGCAGCAGGACGATCAGCACGATCGACATGACGACGGACTGGGCCGCGGCCGCCCCGACGTTGCGCTGCACGGTGAGGAAGTTGTAGATCTGCACGCTGGCCACGCCGGTACCGGCCGCGCCGCCGGTCAGCAGGAAGATGTCGTCGAACTCGTTGAAGGTCCAGATCGTCCGCAGCACGGCGAGCAGCCCGATGATCGGCAACAGCTGGGGGAGCACGACGAACCGGAAGGACTGCCACGGGGTGGCCCCGTCGACCAGCGCGGCCTCCTCGGCCTCACCGGACATGGCCCCTAGCCGGGCCATCAGGAACAAGAAGGCGAACGGGAAGTAGCGCCACGCCTCGAAGGCGATGGCCGAGAGCAGCGCGGTGGGTACCGGGATGGAGGCGCCGAACAGGTCCCAGCTACCCCGTGCCTGGGACAGAAAGGCGATGGGCTGGTCCCAGCCGAGGTATCGCTGACCCCACTCGTTGACGATGCCGAACTGCGGGTTCAGCATGGTCCGCCAGATGAAGGTCACCGCCACGACGGGGGCGACGTAGGGCAGCAGGAAGGCGGCCCGGACGAACGTGCGGCCGGGGAACGGCCTGCGCACCGCCATCGCGGCCACCAGGCCGAGCGAGATGGACAGCACCACCGAGCCGATCGTGTAGACCAGCGTGGTGCCCAGGCTGGCCCACAGCTGACCCGAGGCCACCACCCGCTCGAAGTTGGCCAGGGTCAGCGGGCGGAAGAAGTCCGCCCGCCCGATCTCGATCAGCCGCAGCCGCTGGAACGACATCAGGATCGACCACAGCAGGGGGAAGACCACGATCACCAGCACGATCAGCAGCGTGGGCGACATGAGGGCCAGACCCAGCCGGGCGTCCCGCTGGGTCAGCGTGCGACGCTTTCGCGACGCGGTGGCTTCAGCGACAGCCATGGCGTACTCCCTCTCCTTGGTTTCGACCGGTCAGGCGCCTCCGGTGCTCGAGCACCCGAGGCGCCTGACCGGTCGAGATCGTCCTCAGCCGCCGAGATCGGTCTTGACCTGCTCCGCGGCCTTCTGGGCCTCGGCCGCCGCATCGGCACCGCTGGCGCCTTCGTTGATCATCTTGGCGATGGCCTGCGGGGCCACGAACTGGCCACCGACCGCGCCGGCCAACGCGCCCTGGCCCTGGAGGATGCCCCAGCGGTCGAAGGAGCCCGTGCTGGTGGCGACGGCCTTGAGGGTCTCGGCGCTGTAGATGTTGGACAGCAGCTCCTTCTTGTCCACGCCGGCCTCCAGCTTGGCCCAGCCGTCGACGTACTCCTGCGGGTTGGCCGACGTGCCGGACCGGGTCGGCACCTTGCCCTCGGGCGCGATGCCCAGCCAGTCCAGATACCCGTCGCTCATCATGTAGCTGACCAGCTCCTTGATCTTGGGGTTGGCGTCGTTCAGCACGCTCCACGAGACGATCTCGCCGAAGGCCGCCGGGGCCGTGCCGTTCGGGCCCTGCAGGGTGGTGACCACGCCGCTGTTCTTGGCGAGCCACTGCGGGTCGTCCTTGCACTGCGGGCAGGTCGGCAGGGCGTCGTTGCGCAGGCCGGCCAGCTCGTCCAGCAGGAAGGAGGACCAGATCACCATCGCCGCGTCGCCGGCGAAGTAGGTCGCACGGGTGGTGTCGGCGTCCTGGTTGCCCTTCGTCGAGTAGTTCTTGAGCAGGTTGCCGTAGAAGTCGAACGCCCCGACGCAGTTCGGGCTGTTCAGGGTGACCGCGCCGCCGGCGTCGGTCAGCTGGCATCCGTTGGCCAGCGCAGCCCACTCGAAGGTCTGCTGGGTGAACGAGTCGGCCGGCGCGGTGCCGGCGACGATGCCGGCGGTCTTGCCCTTTTGCAGCGCCTGCGCCGCCTTCTGGACGTCGTCGTAGGTCTTCGGCTCGGCCAGACCGGCGGCCTTGAACAGGTCGGTCCGGTAGAACAGCAGCTGGGCCCAGCTGTCGCTCGGCACCGCGAGCTGGGTTCCGTCCTGGCTGGTCAGCTCCAGGGCCCGGGGCACGAAGGTGTCCCGTCCCAGACCGTCCACGATCTCGTTCGCGGCGTCGGTGTCCAGCAGGTCGTCGGTGCGCAGCTGGTTGACCCCGTTCAGCGGCAGGGCGGCGATCGCGTCCGGGAGCTCGTTGGCGGCCGCCGCGGATGTCAGCGTCGTGGTCAGCTGGTCCTCGGCCACCGGAACCAGCTCCACCGTGGTGCCGCTCTGGCTGCCCCACGCGTCCATGATCTTCTTCTGGGCCGCGACGCGGTCCTCGAGGTCCTCCGTGGTCCAGATGGTGAGAGTGTTGTCGCCCTCCTCCGAGGTTCCCCCGCCCTCTCCCTCGCCACCGCCTCCCCCGCAACCGGTCAGGGCGACCAGTGCGCACAGCACGGCACCGACAACTACACGTGTTCCCCGCACGGTGAATCTCCTTTGATCTAGGCGTACCTCGGCTCATCTAAGCGGGGATATTGCCTGACGGCAAGGCGTAAATGAGAAGATGGCAGTCAAATTCGCGTAACGCCACCTACTGTGTGGACACACAGGCGGACCGAGGAGGCAGTGGTGCCAGCGGGCCTGAACAGCACCGGAGAGCTGCTCCAGCTGTTCCGTTCCGGCGCGGTGGGCACCCGGTCCGAGCTGCAGCAGGTCACCGGGCTGGCCCGCTCCACCGTGACGATCAAGGTCGACGCCCTGCTGGCGGCGCAGTACCTGGTCGAGGACGGCACCATCATCGACGGGCGCGGGCGACCCGCGACTCGGCTCCGGGTCAACGACCAGGCCACCACCGTGCTCCTCGCCGACCTCGGCGCCACTCACGGCCGGCTGGCGGTCAGCACGGCCGGGGGCGAGGTGCTCAGCGAGACGGTGATCGAGAGCGCCATCGACACCGGGCCGAGTGCGGTGCTGGAGACCGTGGTCACCGAGCTCGAGAAGCTGCTGGCGGACTCCGGCCGGGATCCCGGCACCCTACGCGGGGTCGGCCTCGGCGTACCCGGTCCGGTCGACTGGCACTCCGGACGCATCGCCCGCTCGATCAGCATGCCGGGCTGGGACGACTACCCGCTACGCGACCACCTGCGGCACCACTTCGGGGTACCCGCTGTGGTCGACAACGACGCGAACCTGCTCGGGCTGGGCGAGCAGCGCCGGATCTACCCGTCCGCGCACCTGGTGGTCTTCGTCAAGGTCGGTACCGGGGTCGGCTCCTCGGTCGTCGTCGACGGCGAGCTGCTGCGGGGCTCCGACGCGGCCGAGGGCGACATCGGGCACGCCAAGATCCCCGGGGTCACCGAGACCTGCAGCAGCTGCGGGGCGCGCGGCTGCCTCGCCGCCATCGCCAGCGGCCGGGC
>DASQVF010000514.1:0-3183 GCA_035640915.1 Propionibacteriaceae bacterium | reverse complement strand
GCGTTGGGGGAGCAGTCAGTCACCCAGGAAGTCCAGCGTGACCGCGGCGAACAGTGGCGACAGGCACAGGTTGTAGTGGGTCAGGCCGGGCAGCACGGCCAGCGCGTGCCCGCCCTGGGGCCGGCCCTCACCCATCCAGCCGCCGTCCCGCAGGCCGCCGTCGAGCAGCGCGAACATCTCGACGTAGTGCGAGGGCGGGGCCATATCGGCGTCGGCGCAGACGATCATGGTCGGGACCTGCAGCCCGCGGAGCTCCTCGGAGTAGTCGAAGTCCTGCGCCATCATGGTGCCGATCTTGTCCAGCAGTGTCGGGAAGTTCTCCGGCTCCGGCGCGACCCGCTGGTAGAGCTGGTACATCGGGGTGTCGGTCAGGTACTGGGCTGCCGCCGCGTTCACCTGGCCCTGCTGGGCCAGCATCTCGGCCGGGATCGCGCTCCGCCGGATGTTGGCCGAGGCCATCACCAGCTTGCCGACCTTCTCCGGATGCCGCACTGCGGTCCAGAAGGCGACTCCGCCACCGAAGGAGTAGCCGACGACGTCCGGCCGGTCCAGTCCGAGGTGGTCGATCAGTGCCGCGATGTCGTCGGCCAGCAGCCGGAGGTCGAGCGGCCGGTCGATGTCCGCGGTCCGGCCGTGTGCCTGCAGGTCCACGTTGATCACCTGGTGCTCCGCGGCGAGCGCCGGCACCACCGGGCCGAACATCTCGCCGGAGCCCAGCCCACCGTGCAGCAGCACCAGCGGGCGGCCCGATCCGCTGGTCTCGTAGTAGAGATGGAGGCCGTTGATATCGGCGTACGCGCCGGTGCCGGTCTGCTCCGCGGTCCACATGTCGCTGGTCATGTCCTCGATCCTTCCGATGTCAGGCGTTGGCGGATAGACCCGGCTCGGCCGGCGAACTCATCGCCCTCCGGGTCACCCGTTCCTGGCCTCGGTCAGGCAACGAGGCGGTTGATCCGGTCCAGCTCCGCGCCGTGCGCCTCGAGTTGCACCTCGAGGTCGTAACGAGTCTGCAGGTTCATCCAGAACCGATCCGAGGTACCTAGTGCCCGGGACAGTCGAAGCGCGGTGTCGGGGCTGATGGCGCGCTTGCCGTGGACGATCTCGTTGATCCGTCGCGGCGGCACGCCGATCGCCTGAGCCAGCCGGTACTGGCTGATCCTCAGCGGGGCCAAGAACTCCTCGAGCAGGATCTCCCCGGGATGGACCGGGTCATGCACTGCATTCATCAGATCTCCCCTTCAGTGATAGTCCGTTATCTCGACGTCTGCCGCTCCGGCCGGCGTCCAGGTGAAGCAGATCCGCCACTGGTCGTTGACCCGGATGCTGTGCTGCCCAGCCCGAGCACCCTTGAGTGCTTCCAACCGGTTTCCTGGTGGAACCCTCAGGTCGGCCAGTGTCTCGGCTGCGTCCAGCATCAGCAGCTTCCGATATCCCATTCGTTGCAGGTCCCGCCCGAACTGCTGGACGTGCCTACGACGCCACACCCGTTCGGTCTCGCTGCCCCGAAACGAGTGGATCACACGCTCGAATGATAACGAGGGCCGTTAATAACGTCAAGCGTTATGCTCAGGCGCCGTGCTGGCTTGGCCGTCTCAGGAGTCTTCAGAGGACCTGGGTCAGCAGGCCGGTGTCCACGTCGTAGCAGAAGCCACCGACCAGGGCGCGGCCGGCGATGTGGGGATCGGTCCGCAGCCGCTCCACGTCCTCGGCCAGTCGGGCCTGCTGGTCGGGGGAGGCGCCCAGGACCAGGTCGGACAGATCGTCACCGGTGGCGGCCCGGACCCGCTGCACCAGGTCCACGTCCTCGCCGCTGGCCATGGCGCACCGGGTGTGCGGCACCACCAGAATTCGGTCGACCCCGAGCAGGTGCACGCTGAGGATGCAGCCGACCAGGGCGTCGGGCGTCACCCGGCCGCCCGGCGTACGGATGATCTTGGCGTCGCCCACCCGGAGGCCGATCATCTCCAACGGCTCGATCCGGGAGTCCATGCAGGTGACCATGGCGACCCCGGCGTGCGCGATCCCGTCGTACCCGCCGTGGGAGAACTGGCGCTGGTAGGCCATGTTGCGCTCCAGCAGGTCGGCGAAGTCGTCGGGCGGCTCGGACACTCTGCTCAGCCTACGGACACCTCGATCACGGATGCGGTCAGCCGGCGGCCGACGAGACGGCTGCGATCGGCTGACCGGCCGGCGTGCCGGAGCCGTCCCGGCGCCCGTCCGGAGCGGGCAGGTCGATCGGCGCTCCGCTGGCGGCCGCCGCCCGGGCCGGGGCAGGTCCCGCCCAGGCCAGCAGCAGGGTGTCCTCGCCCTTGAGGAACCGGTGGCACCGTACGCCGCCCGTGGCCCGGCCCTTGGCCGGGTACTCCGCCAGCGAGGTGACCTTGACGGCGCCCGCGTCGGTGCCGGGCAGGGCCCGCGAGGTACCGGACACGGTGACGACCTCGCCGTCCCCGGGTGGCACGGCCCCGAAGAACACCACCCGGGCCCCGATGCCGAGCTTTATCCCGGCCATCCCGCCACCGGAACGACCCTGCGGCCGGACGGCGGCGGCCGGGAAGTGCAGCAGCTGGGCGTCGCTGGTGATGAACACCAGCTCGGCCGCGGCCGTGGTGAGCTCCGCGGCCCCGACCACCCGGTCGCCCGGCTCCAGCCGGAGAACCTCCCAGCTGTCCTTGCCCAGTATCTCGGGGTTGACCCGCTTGACCACCCCGTCGGCGGTGCCGAGAGCCAGGCCCAGCGAGTCGGCAGCCAGCGTGGTCAGGCACAGCACCCGCTCGTCGGGGGCCAGAGTGACGAGCTCGCTGACGTGGGTGCCGCCCTGCAGGTGAGGGGCGTTCGCGGTCGCCGGCACGGTGGGCAGATCCAGGACGTTGATCCTGACCAGCCGGCCGGCCGAGGTCACCAGGCCGCAGTCGGCCCGGGCGGTGGCGACCACCCGGGACACCAGAACGTCGTGGTTGGCCCGCGGACCGGTCGTCGGGATCGGGTCGGCGTGGTCGGTCCGGGCCAGCAGACCTGCCGAGGAGAGCAGCACCCAGCACGGGTCGTCGGCGACCTCCAGCGGCGACGCGCTCACCGTGGTGACCACTCCGCTGGACGCCAGCAGGATGGTCCGCCGCGGCGTCCCGTGCTGCTGGGCGATCTCGGCCAGCTGGAGGCTGACCACCGAGCGCAGCTGCTCGG
>DASQVF010000513.1:0-9661 GCA_035640915.1 Propionibacteriaceae bacterium | reverse complement strand
TACCACCCCGCCGATCAGCCGCGCCCGCCGGACCGAGGACGGGTTGGTCGTGGTCAAGGAGGAGCTGCTGCCGGACGGACGGCGCAAGCTGATCCTGTCCGACCCGGGCACCGGGGCGGTCACCGACCGGATCGGGTGAGGCGGAGGTCGCCCACCGGCGATCTCCGCCGGCTTCAGACGACCCAGCCCTGCACCGCGTCCCGGGCCAGCAGGAACCCTGCCTTCACCCGCTCGTCGCTGCCCTCGAAGTCCCGGTCCTCGTGCTCGATGACCACCGGGCCGTCGTACCCCGCCCGGTAGAGCGCGGCGAAGAAGCGTCCCCAGTGGACCTGACCGAGCCCCGGCAGGCGCGGCACCTGCCATCCGATGCCGGCCGACATCACGCCGTGCTCGTAGAGCCCCTCCCGGTCGATCTCGAGGTCCTTGAGATGGACGTGGTGCAGCCGTGGGCCGAACTCGCGGACCACCCGCTCGACGTCGATCTGCTGCCAGATGAGGTGGGACGGGTCGAGGTTGAGCCCCAGGGTGTCGTCGTCGAACCACCCGAACACCTCCCGCCACGCCGCCGGGTTGTACATCGCGTTCTGACCGGCGGGCCACTCGTCGGTGCTGAAGATCATCGGGCAGTTCTCGATCCCCACCTTGACCCCGCGGTCCCGGGCGTGCCCCACCAGCGCGGTCAGCGGCTCGCGGCCGGCCTTGAGGTTCTCCGCCTGGGTGCGGGTCTGGTCGGCCCCGAAGAAGGTGTTGACCACGCTCACCCCGAGCAGCGCCGCGGCGTCGACGACCTTGCGCTGGTGGGCGGCCACGTACTCCCGCGTCGTCGGATCCCGGTCGAGCGGGTTCGGGTAGTAGCCGAGTCCGCTGATCACGATGCCGCGCTCGGCCAGCTGCCCGACCAGCTGCTGCGCAGAGTCCGGCGTGATCGTGTCGACGTCGAGGTGGCAGACGCCGCCGTAGCGCCGCGACGCGCCCTCCTCCGCCGGCCAGGCGCACACCTCGACCGCGCGGAAGCCGTTGGCGGCGGCCCAGTCGGCGACCTCGAGCAACGGAGTACCGGGGAACGGGGCCGTCAGCAGACCCAACTTCATTGATGCGTCCTCTCTATCGAAGCCGTAGCGGATGCGCGACGGTCGGCCATGGCCTCACGCCGACGCGCGCTGACCACTGACCCGGACGTACACCCAGGCGAGCACCAGCACGATCACGCCGTAGAGCACCTGGCGAACCGCCTCGGAGGTGTCCAGCGACAGCAGCAGCCGGCCCAGCACGGTGAGGATCAGCGCGCCGAGGATCGTCCCGGTGTAGCCGCCGGTCCCACCCAGGATCGAGGTGCCGCCGATCACGGCCGCAGCGACCGAGGGCAGCAGGTACGCATTGGTCTGGTCCGGCCCGACCGAGCCGCTGATGCCGGAGAACAGCAGTCCGCCGATGGCGGCGAACAGCCCCGAGAAGACATACACCGCGAGCAGCACCTGCCAGACCCGAACGCCGGCGAGCCGGCAGGCCACCGGGTTGTCACCCACCGCGTAGATCATCCGGCCGAGCCCGGAGCGGCTCAGTCCCAGCACGATCAGACCGCCCAGCACGATCCAGACCACGGTGTTGGTCGGGATCGGTCCGATCAACGTCCCCGATCCGATGCTGCGCACCACGGGCAGCAGCCGCGTCGACCCGGACAGGAACCCGTCGCCGATCAGTCCGACGGTGACCACGCCGAGCAGGACGCTGGCCATACCCAAGGTCATGATCAGCGGGTTGACCTTGAACACGCCGACCCCGACGCCGTTGAGCGCCCCGACGACCAGGCCGACGAACAGGGCCAGCAGGATCGCGCTGAGCGTGCCGTCACCGCTGCGGTTGGCCGCGATGTAGGCCGCGAGGTTCGCCGTCATCGCCACCGACAGGTCGATCCCGCCAGTGAGCATGCAGAGGGTCTGGCAGGCGGCGAAGATCGCCAGCGGACAGGCGAGCAGCAGGATCGAGCGCAGTCCGCCGACGGTGAACAGGCTCGGCTCCTGCAGGCCGGTGGCCAGGTACAGCGCGACGAGCAGCACGCTCAGTGCGATCACCGGTCGCTCGGCGAGCAGGGTGCCGACCCGGGTGCGCGGGCCCGGCGCGGGCTGGGTCGGCGGGGCCGGGGCCGCGGCCGGCGACAGGGTCATGTCGTCCTCCGTCTCAGCTGGATCAGGCCGCCGACGAGGACGACGGCGATGAGGATCACGCCGCGGGCGACCTCGGCGTAGTTGGGGTCCCAGCCGAGGCCGAGCATCAGCGGCGGGATGAGGGTCAGGCAGTACGCCGCCAGGACCGGCCCGAGCAGCCCGCCGATGCCGCCGGTCAGCGCCACACCGCCCAGCACGACGGCGGCGACGCTGCTCAGGGTCGCGATCGAGCCGATCGAGGCGCGCGGCTCGCCGGAGCCGGTGAACGCGGTGGTGACCAACCCGGCGGCCCCGGTGAACAGTCCGGCCACGGCGTACGCGGACACGCGCGTGCGGCGGACCGGCACGCCGGCCAGGTACGCCGCCGTGCGGTCGCTGCCGACGGCGTAGATCCCGGAGCCGAGCCGGCTGCGGCGCAACGGCAGCCACACCAGCAGCAGAGCGGCGGTGACCACCAGGATCGAGGGCAGCGGCTGGGTGAATCCGCCGGTGAGCAGGGTCTGGAAGTCCGGACTGGTGCCTCCGCCGGGACCCGGCAGCACCAGCAGGGCCACTCCGGCCAGGGTGAAGCTCGCGGCCAGGGTGACGATGATGTCGGGAATCCCGGACACCGCGATCACCAGCCCGATCAGTGCCGACAGCGCGACGGTGATGCCCAGCACGAGCAGCGACAGCAGCAGGCAGGTGGCCAGCGGCTGATCCTCCATCAGCCGGGCCGCGATGCAGTTGGCCAGCACCATCATCGCCCCGACCGACAGGTCGATGCCTCCGGAGATCACCACCAGCGCCTGGGCCATCGCCAGGAAGGCCAGCGGCAGCGTGGCGGCGGTGATGGTCCGCACCTCGAAACCGCCGAACTCCGGGACCTGGCTGACCCGCCAGGCCAACAGCACCATCAGAAGCAGCGCCACCCCTGCCAGCCAGCCGTGCCGACGGCGCAGCCGGGTCAGCCGGCTGCTCGGCGGCGGCAGGGCGGTGACGCCTCCGGTCGACGTCGCAACGGTCATCGGCGCGCTCCTCTCATGCCGGCACCTCCAGGCCGTGCATCGCACTGAGCAGCGTGCTCTCGGCCGCGTCGGCGGGCAGCTCGGCGACCACCCGGCCGCCGTGCAGCACCATCACCCGGTCGCAGACCACCGCCACCTCCGGCAGCTCGCTGGTGAACATCACGATCGCCGCCCCGCCGTCGGCCAGCTCGCGGACGAGGTCATAGATCTGCTGCTTGGTGCCGACGTCGATGCCCCGGGTCGGGTCGAAGAGCAGCAAGGTCGAGAAGCCGCTGGCCAGCCAGCGGGCGATGGTGAGCTTCTGCTGGTTGCCGCCGGACAGCCGTTTGGCCTGGGCGGCGGCGCGGGTGTCGATGGAGAGCCGGTGCACCGCCCCGTCCACGGCCCGGCGCTCGCGGCGCGGGTTGAGGAACCCCCAGGCCCGGACCCGGTTGTAGAGGGGCGCGGCGATGTTCTCCCGGATCGGTCGCTGCGGCAGCAGCGCGAGCAGCCGGTCGCTCGGCACCAGCACGACCCCGCGACGGATGGCGTCGTACGGGTGCCGGCTGCGCAGCGGAGTGTCGTCGACCAGGAGCTCCCCGGCGTCCGGCCGCCGGTTGCCGCACAGCGCGTCGAACAGCAGGTCCTGACCCTGGCCCTCCAACGCCACGACGCCGAGCACCTCGCCCCCGCGGACCGCCAGGGAGACGTCCTCCAGCGCGCGGCCGACCGCCAGTCCGCGAGCCTCGAGCCGAGGGGCCCCGCCCGGGACGGCGGTCGCCGGCCGGGTACGGCCGGTGCCGGTGACGGCCGCCGCGGCCTCGCCCAGCATCGCCCGCACGATCTGCGCCTCCCCGCCCTCCGCGGGGTTGAACGAGGCGACCTCACGCCCGTCGCGCAGCACCGTGCACATGTCGCAGTGCGCCCGCACCTCGGCGAGTCGGTGACTGATGAACAGCACCGACCGCCCCCGCGCCCGCCAGCGGCGCATCACCGCGAACACCACCTCCGACAGGTCGGGGGGCAGCGCGGCGGTGATCTCGTCGAGCAGCAGGACCAGCGGGTCGAACGAGACGGCCCGGGCCAGGTCGATCATCCGGAGGAACGGCAGCGGGATGTCGCGGACCTGCTCGTCCAGGTCCAGCCCGGCCAGGCCCATCCGTTCCAGCTCGGCCTGCACCGCCCGTACGTCGGCCCCGGTCAGTCTCAGGTTCTCCCGCACGGTGAGGTCGGCGACCAGCGCCGGGTCCTGGAACACCGGCGCCAGCCCGTGCCGCCGGGCGTCCGCCGGGTCGGCCAGCGACACCGGCCGGCCCTCGACGAGGATCTCACCGGCGTCCGGGCGGACGACGCCGGTGAGGATCTTCACCAGGGTTGACTTCCCGGCACCGTTGGCGCCCAGCAAGGCATGAGCCTCACCGGGCGCCACCGACAGCTGGACCGAGCGGAGGGCCACGACCGGGCCGAACGACTTGGCGACGGTCGTGGTCGCCAGCAGAGGTACGGGCGCCACCGCTGCAGTCACGTGGTCACTCGCCGGGGCCCTTGCAGGCGAAGAGCTGGTCCGGCGTGTACGTGGTGTACGGCTTCACCTCCACGGCCGCGCTGTAGTTGGCGTCGCGGTCGGGGAAGTTGTTCTTCTCCAGGATCGCCTTGCTCTTCTCGGCGTCCCAGACCTCCGGGGTCAGCAGGGTCTGCTGAGCCGGGTTCTTGCCCTCCAGGGCGTCGATCGCGATCGCGGTCCCGACCCCGCCGATGACGGCCGGATTGGTCACCGCCGCACCCGGGCGGCCCTCGAGCAGCTGGGCGATGAACGCATTGGTGTCGGCCCCGACCACCGGGACCGGCTCCTTGCCCGCGGTCTCGAACGCGTTGACCACCGTGTAGTCCGTGCCGGAGGTCCAGATGCCGTCGTAGTCCGCCGCCGTCAGCTCCTGCACGGCGATGTCGCCGGCCTTGGTGAAGTCCCAGCCGGTGAAGGCGGTCTTGATCTTGATGTCGGGGTACTTCTCCATCACCTCGGTGAACCCGGTGTGGCGGTCGGTGTCGGCGGGGACGCCGTCGATGCCGCGCAGGTAGAGCACGTTGCCCTTGCCGCCGAGCTTGTCGGCCAGCCACTGGGCCCCGACGCGCCCGTACGCGACCTGGTCGTTGGTCGCGACGAAGGCGGTGGGTGCGGTCACCGCCTGGTCGACGGCGACGACCTTGATGCCCTTGGCGTTGGCCTGCTCGATCACGGGATTGAGCTTCTCCCGGTCCGACGGGTTGACGATGATCGCGTTGACGCCCTGGCTGACCAGGTTCTGCAGGTCCTGGATCTGCTCGGTCGGACCGCCGTTCTTCGAGATGGCGATCACCCGGCTCACCTTGCCGCTGGCCAGCGCCTGCGCCTTGACCGAGCAGATCATCTGCTCCCGCCACCCGTTCCCGGCCAGGGTGTTGCTCACGCCGATGACGTAGTTCCCGCCACCACCCTCGCTGCCCTCCGCCGCCGGCTCACCGGCGCCGTCCCCGCCGCCACCGCCGCAGCCGGCCAGTATCAGGGCCCCGACGGCGGCCACAGCCATGGCCGCCCACCCCTGACCTCGATTCATCCTGACTCTCCTCTCGTGTGGCCCGGCTTCGGTGCCGGACCGGTCGTGGAAGCGGGGACCCCAGGGACGGAGCCGCCGCGTTGCGTGTCGGGGGATCCGGGTGGCCGGTCGGCGTGCCGGAGCGCCCGCGCCAGACGCCGCGCGTGCTCGTCGTAGGCGGCGTCGAACAACGAAGCCGACTGCTCGTCGCCGACGACGGTCGCACTGGTCAGCACCGGCGGCATCGCGCCCCGCGCGACCAGCCGCTCGGCGGTGCGGACCTTGATCTCGTTGATCACCGCCACCCCGACCACGCTCGAGCCGGGCCCGACCGGGGTCGACAGCCCGTCGAGGGTGACCATGGCGTCGCCGACGACCGTCCCGAGGTCGACGACCACATCGGCGTGGTCCAGCAGCCGGGTCCCCGACGAGTGCCCGCTCCGGGAGGCTCGGGACTGCTCGACCGAGGTCACCGCGACGACCGGCAGCCCGCGCCGGTGCGCGCCCTGGGCCATCTCGATCGGGTTGGCCGTCACCCCGCTGGAGCTGATCACCAGCATCACGTCCGGGGGTCCGAGCCTGAAGTTGGCCAGGATCACCTCGGCCAGGCCCTCCGTGCGCTCGATGAACATCGCCTGCCGTTGGCCATTGGTGCCCACCACCTGGGTGTGGAACGTCGTCGACAGCTCCACCAGCGGGTGGAATCCGGGATAGGAACCGTACCGCGGGAACATCTCCTCCACCGCCATCCGGCTGTGACCGGTGCCGAACACGTGCACCAGGCCGTCCCCCGCGATCGCCTCCGCACACAGCGCTGCGGCCCGCTCGAGGGCGTCGCCCTGGGTGGCCAGCAGCCGCGTCAGCAGCCCGATCGCGGATCGGGTCCAGGCGCCGGCGGCACCGGCCCCGTCGGTTCCCGCCCGCAGCGTCTCGGTCACCGCCGCCCCGGTCCGCGGCGCCGCGGTTGTCTAGACATGTGCCGGACCCTAGTGTGATCGCATGACGGCGTCAAGGAGAGATCCCGGTCGGCCGGGTAACGATCCGGACGCCGCCACCACGCGGGAGGCACCGCCCGCCACGCGCTACGCGGAGATCGCTCGCTACATCCGGGGGCTGGCGGCGGCCGGCGTGCCCGGCGACGCGCTGCCGAGCGAGGCGGAGCTGTGCGAGCGGTTCGGGGTGAGCCGGATGACGGTCCGGCAGGCGCTGGCCGAGCTCACCACCGAGGGCCTGGTCGAGCGTCGCCGCGGCCAGGGCACCTTCGTCACCGCCCCGCCGGTGCACCGTCGGCCCGGGGTGTTCCTGTCGTTCACCGAGGAGATGGGCCGGCGCGGCCTGCGGCCTTCGTCCCGCCTGGTCTCGGCCGGGCTGGACTCCCCGCGGCCGGACGAGGTGACCGATCTCGGTCTCGCTCCCGGCGAGCAGGTGGTCCGGGTGGTCCGGGTACGGCTCGCGGACGGCGTTCCGATCGCGTTGGAGGAGGCCGCCCTGGTGGCCCGGCTCGCCGGGGTGCTCGATGCCGACCTGGAGTCCGGATCGCTGCACACCGAGCTCGCCCGGCTCGGCGTCGCGCCGACCCGGGCCGTCGGCACCATCGCCGCCCGGCTCGCTCGGGCGGGCGAGGTCGCCCGGCTCGACCTGCACCCGGGGGCCGCCCTGCTGGTGGAGCTGCGGCTGCTGTTCGACCAGAGCGACGCCGTCTTCGAGCGGACCGAGACCCGCTACGTCGCCGACCGCTACGTCATCGACGTGGTCCACAGCCACCCCTCGTGGCTCGACAACAGATGAGATCCTGGGCTCGTCGAGTCGGATGACGACGCGCCCCGGGGCCGAAGGAGGATCCCGACATCGCCTCAGATCGGCCGGAACCACAGGTCGATCGGTTTGGCGACCGGCCCGGGGTCGAAAGGCAGCTCCACCCGCCGGCCGGCACCGGCCGACTGGTAGCCGGCGAGCAACAGCTCCTGGGCCACCCGGCCGTCGGCGCCGGTCGCCTGCGGCTCCTCCAGGCCCCGGACACAGCGGGCGAAGTGCTCCATCTCCTGGGGGAAGCCGTAGTTCCACAGCTCCTCGTACACCGGGTAGGACCAGCCGGAGGTGGTCGGCGCCTTCTCCACGGCGTAGCCGTAGCCGCGCTCGCTGTAGGTCGGCAGCGCATTGCCCATGTGCAGATTGGCGTAGCTGACCCCCTGGTCGCCGTACACCTCGATCCGGTCGTCCATGCCGCCCCGACGCGCCCAGCTGTCCTCGACGTGGCCGATCGCACCCCCCTCGAACTCGACGATGGCGAAGGAGTGGTCCTCGCCGCGGGTCCGGTCGCCGTGCACGTACGTGCCCATGTGCGCGGTGATCGCCACCGGGCGGGGCCGGCCGAGGAACCAGTGGCAGAAGGCCAGGCCGTGGCAGCCCATGTCCATGAAGACGCCGCCGCCGGAGCGCTCGACGTCGAAGAACCAGTCCGCGTGCGGGCCGAAGTGCATCTCCGACTGCTTGACCAGGTGCACCCGGCCGAACGCCCCCTGGTCGGCCATCTCCTTCGCCTTGAGGTACTTCGGGGTGAAGAAGAGCTCCTCGGCGTAGAAGAGGTGCACTCCGGCGCGAGCACAGGCGTCGATCATGGCGTCGCACTCGGCCAGCGTCATCGCCATCGGCTTCTCGACCACGACGTGCTTGCCGGCCGCGGCCGCGGCCACCGTGATGGGTGCGTGGAGGTCGTTGGGGGCGGCGATGGTGACCATCTCGATCGAGGAGTCGGCGAGCAGGTCGTGGTAGTCGCGGTAGGTCCGCGTCACCCCGTAGCGCCCGGCCAGCTCCTCGGCGTGGCCCGGGGTCGGTGAGCAGACCGCCGCCACCTCGGCCGCGGCCCCCATCGCGATCGACGCGGCGTGGATGTCCGCCTCGAACTGCGATCCGATGATGCCGACCCGGACGGGGCGGTCGACGTGGCGGTTCATGGGCTCTCCTTCGTGGTCGGGTCGGTGGGCGTGCTCCGGGCCGTGCGGTAGTACGCGGCGGTCCAGGCGGGCTGGTCGACGTCCAGCCCGGCGTCCCGGCCGAGCCGGACGGCGAGCGCGAGCGCCGCCGGGAATGACGTGATCGGGGCCACGAGGTCGCTCGCCGTCGCGGGCACGGGCAGCCGGACGACGCGAGCGCCCGTGTCGCCGCAGACCGCCTCGGCCTCGTCGGCGTACGCGTCGGCGACCGTGGGCACCGACACCACCAGGTGGCCCGGACGCAGCGGGTACATCCCCGAGGTGGCACCCTCCCGGGTCTCCATCCCCTCCGCCGGGATCCCGGCGACCTCCTTCAGCAGCAGGGCGAGCTCCAGCGCCGCCGGCCAGCCGCCGCCCCCGCCGAAGGTGACGGCGGCGGCCGGGCGGTCCGCCGGGTCCAGCGCGTCGGCCCAGGTGTGACCGTCGGTCAGCCCCCCGGCCACCAGGTCGGGCAGCGCGTACGCCCCGAGCCCCAGGTCCCCGTCGGTCACCTCCTGCCAGAGGAGCAGCAGCGCCAGCACGTTGCCGACGAAGGCCTGGGTGTGGGTGACCGCACGCTGCGCCCGCACCGGCACCACCAGGCACGCCCCGGCCGTGCGCGCCAGGGTGGAGGTCGACGTGGCGGTCAGCAGGGCGTACGGCTGCGGCGGCCGCGGCACCGATCGATCGTCCTCGCCGTCGAGCAGGTCGACGATGTCGCGCAGCTCACCGCTGGCCGACACGACGAGGAGCAGGTCCCCCGGTCGCCACGCCAGCCGCCCGGCCGCGAGCGCTCCCGCCGGCAGGGCGACGACCTCGGGACCGGCCGGCCACTGCAGAGCGGCCGTCCACAGCGTGAGGGCGGCATAGTAGGCGGCCCCGTTCCCGGTGACCACGATGCGGCGCGCCCGGCGCATCAGCGCGGCGACCTCGGTCGATCCCTCGGCACCGGCGGCGACGTCGGA
>DASQVF010000512.1:0-2623 GCA_035640915.1 Propionibacteriaceae bacterium | reverse complement strand
GTGACAAACACGTACCCGGCGGTGCGGTAGTCCTCGATGATGCCGGGCAGGGCGGTCAAGGTGGCCCGCCGGTCGCCGCCGCCGTCGTGCAGCAGGACGACCGGGTTGGGCTCGTCGAGGCCCTCCCGGGCCCGGGTGCGGATGGCCTTCGAGCTGCGTACCGCCCAGTCCCGGGTGTCCACCGACCACAAGGCGATGGTCAGACCGGCCGCGGCCGCCTCGTCCTCGGAGCCCGGCACGACCCCCTGCGGTGGCCGGAAGAAGCACGGCGGCTGCCCGGTGACCTCGGCGATCGCCGCACTGGTGCGTTCGATCTCCTTCCCGATCACCTGCGGCTTCCACCGGCCGCGCCGTGCGTTCGGATGGGACCAGCTGTGGTTCTCCACCGCATGGCCCGCGGCGTGCATCTCGCGGACTCGGTCAGGATCGGCGGCGACCTCCTTGCCGACCACGAAGAACGTCGCCTTCACGTTCTGCTGGGTCAGCACGGCCAGAACATCGTCGGTCCAGGTGTCGGGGCCGTCGTCGAACGTCAGGGCGACGGTGCGCTGGCCGTCCTCGTGCGGCGCCGTGCGCAGCACGTCCGGCGCCGCGGGAGGGCAGGGCCTGGCTGCCGGGGCGGCGGCGGGGGCCGGCGCCACCGCGGTGTCGCTGCTGCTTGTCCCATCGGGAGTGACCGCGCGGACGATGGCGTTGCTGATCACGACGATCAGCGCAGTGAGGGCGGCGAGCAGGATGCAGACCCGATCCCAGCGGATCCGGACGCCACTGCCCATGTCGACCCCCGACGAAGTACGGGCGCCTGCAGGTCGCCCGAGACGGTGCTAACCCACATGGTGGACGACCGCAGGCTGCCGATGTGGTAGCACAGGCCGCGTGTCGGCCAGAGGGTGCAGACCCTGGTCAGCGGCCGAACACGATGCAGCCGCCCGGCATCGGCACGATTGTGAAGCCGTCGAACGCCTCGAACCGGCCCTCCGGCTCCACCCGCCGCAGGTCCGCGGGCGTGGGTATGGTGCGCAGCTCGCGCCGGCGTACGGTCGGCGGTACCGGAGGCGGGGCCGGCGGCAGCGTGTGGGGCAGCCGCGTCCGGACCGCGGCCCGCAGCGGCTCGCCGTGCGGCACCTCGGTGCCGCAGGTGGCGCACACCCGGCCGCCCTGGTTCACGCCCTCGCACACGCGGCAGCGCCAGACGCCGATCATTCGCCGGACCGAGCCTTGCTCTCGGGGGACTCGGGGGGTCGTCCCCCCGGTGCCCGATCCGTGATCTTGGAGAGCAGCTTGCCGACCAGGCGGCCGCGCGGTGCAGGCTCGGGGTCGCCCGGTGCCGCCGGCCGCGACGCGCGCAACCCCTTGCCGCGCAGCGCGCTCGGCGCCGCCGGCCGAGCGGGCCGAGACGGTCGGGCCGGCAGGTCCGGAGTACCGGTCCGGATCCCCATCAAGGTGGCATGCACCTTGCCGATCGTGGGCCGGTGGGCCGGGTCGGCCGCCATCATCTGGTCGATGAGGTCGGCCAGCTCGGGGAGAACTCGACCCCGGGGAACGCGTAGCGTCTGGCCGGCGCGGACCGCGACCGCGGGCTCGTGGTAGGTCGCTGCGTCGAAGGGCGGCGGGGCGCCGGTCAGGAACTCGGTGTAGATCAAGCCCAGCGAGAAGATGTCGGAGGCGGGACCGAGCTGCTGGGGCGCCACCCCGGCCTCCTGGATGTAGCCGAGCAGCTCGGGGGAGTAGTAGTTGATCGTGCCGACGATCTCCTCCGACGGCGGCGGGCTGCCGGCCAGATAGGCGCTGTCGAAGTCGATCAACTTGCTCGTGTAGCCCAGCTCGGTGCGCTTGACCAGGATGTTGCTGGGCTTCAGGTCGCTGTGCACGATCCGGAGGTCGTGCAGGATCTTCAGGCTGTGGGCCACTGACTTCAGCAACACGAGCTGGAGCCGGAAGTCGAGCCGGGCGATGTCCCTCGGCTCCATCGGCTCGGCATCGACCTTCTCGGTGACCTTGTAGTACTTGGCGCCCCACCGGAAGAAGTCCAGGGTGACGATGAGGTTCCCGCCGTACGCCGACAGCGGAGCAAGCACGGCCTGGACGCCGCGGTGGTGGCTCTCGAAGGCCGCGCACCGCGCCCGCTTCTTGGCCTTGATCTTCTCGCTGCCGGGAGCCGCATCGTCCGGATAGGTCGGACTGAGGAACTGCTTGAGGAAGAACTGCCGCCCGCCTCGCTCGGCGAAGGTCCACTGGCTCAGCCCGGCGCCGACGACCTTGAAGTCTTCGAGCAGGGTGTAGCCGTTGATCACGTCGCCGGCTCTCACGAGGTCACCTCCGCCTTGCGCTCGGACTCGGTGGCCTCGTCCTCGGCCAGCGGCTCCACCGTCTCGCCGGACTCGGCGTCGGCGTCGGCGTCGGCCGAACCGGTCTCGTCGGGCGGCACAGGCTCCGCCGCCGGCTCCTCGTCGACGGAGTCCTCCGGATCCGGCCGGAGATGCCGCTCGTAGCCCATCTGGTAGTCGGCCCAGAGGGCCGCCGTCTCGGCCTCATGGCGGGCCCGGGCCTCGACCAGCGCCCGCTCGGCTTCCGCGACCCTCCGGCGGAGCCCGTCCAGCGGCGCGATGAAGGTGCGTTCCAG
>DASQVF010000511.1:0-3810 GCA_035640915.1 Propionibacteriaceae bacterium | reverse complement strand
CTCGTTGATCTGGGCGCTGACCCGCTTCTCCTGCTCCAGGGCCAGAGCGACCGGCGCGACAAGGTCCTCGAAATGGACCTGCGGCGCACTCACTCCGGGGATGATCACCGGCGCGTCGGAGTCGATCAGGTAGTTGACCATCATCATCGCGTGGTCGCGCTCCTCCATGGCCTGGGCGTAGAAGAAGCGCGCCATCTGCGGCATGGTCAGGGCGTCGTAGTACACGGCACAGGCCACGTACTGCTGGTGGGCGCCGAACTCGTGCCCGATCTGGATGTTGAGCTGTGCGACGAAGCGCTCGGCGGGCACGAGGAGACCTCCGGGTCGGTGCTGTTGGCCTCGGTGCTGCGGCCACTGGCATCGTCACATGTTCTCCGGCGTCCGGCCAGGCGGGTCGGCCGGAGGGAGGTTTGGCTCCCCTTACTTCTTCGCTACGCTTTCGGGGTGGGCGCGCGACCGAAGAAGAAGTGCTGCGTGTCCAAGCCGCGGTGCAAGCGGTGCCCGATCCGGATGCTGGCCGAGGGGCGGCTGGAGCCGGAGGACGCCAGGAGGATCTTCGCCAAAGCGCGGAACCGCAAGGCGCTGAAGAAGGCGAAGCTGCCCAAGGCGGCCTAGGTTCAACTCTTCGGCGGGCGGGGTGCCGTGTCGGCTTCGGCTTCTTCAGCGCCTTGACTCATCCCGGGCCGCGCGCGTGGTGGGGAGCCGTCTGGGAGGATCGGCGCTGGGCGGGTATCCGATGGGCATGCAGCGCAACGGCGGAAAGAGAGCTTGATCTATGGCCAAGCAGCCTGCGGTATCGGACGCGGCCCTCACCCGGGTACTGGCCGTCTACGCCGGGATGGTCCGCCAGGTTCTGAACAATCCGGAGCGCTGGCTCGGCAGTGACGACGAGCCGGGCCCCGGGGCCGGACTGCCCGCCCGCGCCCTCGACGCGGTCCGGGACCGCGCCCTCGGCGAGACAACTCCGGCCTCGCCTTCGTGGGCAGAGCAGGCGCTGCCGGACCGCGTCGGCTGGTGGGTCGACCGGATCGGCACCGTGGGCGGACTGGCCGCGGCGACGCCCCGGTTCGCCGGCGCGCTGGCCGACCGGTTTCCGCTGCAGGCTGCGCTGGGCGCCGCCGCCGCGGGGCTCGCCGTCTGCGCCGTCGCCCGCGAGCATGGCAAGAACGACCCCTCCGAGTGGGTGCCCCTGCTCGCGCGGGTCCTCTTCAACCGTGAGCTGTCCGAGGTGGCTCCGGTTCCCGCGCCGCCCGAGTCCGAACAGCTGCTCGAGGATGCGGCCAACGACACCCGCGAGCCGCCGAGCCGAATGGCGGCCCTCGGCCAGGGAGCTCAACGTGCCGTCCGGACGCTGTGGCGACTCGGTCGCACCTTCCTCGACGTCCAGGACCTGTTCGATGAGCGTCCTCGCGGCGGCTTGTTCGCCCGCGCTCTCGCCAAGCTGCCGGTGGTCGGCATTGCCGGCGGCTGGCTGGACGAACGCGCCGGCATCCGCAAGGCCGCTGACGAGACCGGAGAGCTTCTCACCCGGGGCACTGCCTGATTTCTGACCGGCGCTTCAGCCGGACTCGGCCGGCTCTCGCTGATCCTGGTCGATCCGGCGGTCGAGGGGCGCCGGGTAGTCGCCGAAGTCGAAGGCGCCGATGGCGTCGGCCGGGACGGAGGCGGCCGTGCGCTGGTTGATGGCGCGGAGCAGATCGGGCGGCACTTTCGGCTCCCGGCGGTCGGTGAGCAGGCCGTTCTGCTCCTGCTCGATATCGGTGAGCTGGGTGTAGCAGAAACCGGTGACGGAGGGGCTGTCGAGCAGGGCGTCCACCAGGCCGCGGTACCGCCGGAGGAACGCCGTGGCGTCGGGTTCGCCGCCGTAGCCGTGCCAGGCCTCGCCACGGGTCGCGCTGATCAGGGTGATGCCGCCGAACTCGGTGATCATCACCGGCTGTCGAGCCTCCGGCAGTTCCGGCAGCACCACGGAGTGGTAGCTCGGCTGAACCTCGGCCAGGGTCCGGCGCACGGCGTCCTTGTTCCCGTACCGCTCGCGCAGAGTTTCTCCGTCGGCGCTGTAGTCGTGCACCGTGACGATGTCGGTGACGACCTGCTCCCAGCCGTCGTTGCCGACCACGGGCCGCGCCGGGTCCAGGGCCTTGGTCAGGTGGTAGAGGCCGAGCACCAGGGCGCGCTGGTCCGCGGACGTGGGCAGGGCCGGCACGCCCCAGCTCTCGTTGAACGGCACCCAGGCGATCACGCAGGGATGACTACGGTCCCGCTCCACCAGGTCCAGCCACTCCCGGGTCAGCCGGTGGATTGTCCGGGCCGAGAACTCGTACGCCGCCGGCATCTCGGCCCAGACCAGCAGTCCCAGCCGATCGCACCAGGCGAGGAACCGAGGATCCGCGGCCTTCTGGTGCATCCGGACGCCGTTGAAGCCGAGCTCCTTGACCAGCTCCACCTCGCGGCGCAGGTCGGCCTCGCTGGGAGCGGCCAGGTGGGAGTCGGGCCAGTAGCCCTGGTCCAGGACGAGCCGGAGGAAGTAGGGCTTGCCGTTGAGCAGGAACCGACCCTCCTCGGCCCGCACCGAGCGGAGAGCGGTGTAGCTCTCCACTCGGTCCAGCACCCGGCCTTCCTGGTCCAGCAGCTCGAGCACCGTGTCGATCAGGTTGGGATGCTCCGGGGTCCAGGTGACGTCGTCACCGCCGAGGAGCACCCGGCCCTGTGACAGCCCGAGCTGGCGGTGCACCTCGTCGTGACGAACCAGGTAGGTGTCCTCCACCAGAGGCTCTCCCCGGGAGCTGGCCCGGACCCGCAGCTGCAACGCCTCCCCCGCTGCCTCTCCCGCTGCCCTCGCGTCGCAGAGCGTCGGCGGACCGATCCGAGCCGACAGCGCGAGGGTGCCGGCCACCGGATCGCTGGTCCACTGCACGCTCTCGATGGCCCGCTCCGGCACCTCCTCCCACCACACCGGCTGCCAGATCCCGGTGGTGCGCGAGTACCAGATGGCGTGCGGAACGAGCTTCCAGTCCTGTTTGCCGCGCGGCTGCCCGAGGTCGTCGGGTAGGTCCTCGGCCCGGACGACGACGGTCTGCGGACCGTCGTGGCGGAGCACGGTGGTGATGTCGGCGGCGAACGGGGTGTGGCCGCCTTCGTGCTCGGCGACGTGCTGGCCGTTGACCCAGACCGTCGCCCGGTAGTCGACCGCGGCGAAGTGCAGCAGCACCCGGGCGCCGGCCCGCGGCCGGCAGTCGAAGCTGCGGCGGTACCAGACGACGGGATGGAAGCCCTGGTCCGCGAGGCCACTGCACCGCGACTCCGGCGGGAAGGGCACCGTGATGCGCAGCGGGAAGGCGCCGGGGTCGTCCACCCATCCCTCGGCCCGGCCGCGATCAGTGTCGTCGTAGGCGAAGCTCCACTCCCCCGACAGGTCCGTCCAGTCGCGGCGCAGCTGGGGTCGGGGATGCATGGTGTCCGGCGCGGGCTCGTGCACGGGTCCTATCCTGGGTCACCCGGGGACGTGATCGGGCCATCCGTCCGCATTGGAGCGAGGAACCGCCTGCTGTCACTAAGTCGACATAGGGCCCGGCGGGCGGAGCGAGCGATGAGCCGGCTCACACAGCGCAGCCGGGCTCGACCGGAAGAGGTGCCGGTGCCCCGACGGAGGGCAACCCGAGGCTGACCGCCGGACGCCGGTCCGGCCGGGACTGGGTGGCGGTCCAGGCGTCGCCACCGCGGGTGCGGCGGAGGTTGGCCAGGCCGGCGTCGGCGTTCAGGTGGTGCGGGGCGGCGTAGGTGACCACCGTCTCGGCGATGTCGCCGGGA
>DASQVF010000510.1:0-6648 GCA_035640915.1 Propionibacteriaceae bacterium | reverse complement strand
GGCTGAGATGAGCCAACCCGTTGACGCCACGACGACCAAGGCCTGGGCGACCCTCACCGCGCTCAAGGAGAGCTTCCAGCCCGACCTGCGGGGCTGGTTCGCTCGCGAGCCCGAGCGCGCCGCCTCGCTCACCTTCACCGCCGGCGACCTGCACGTCGACCTCTCCAAGAACCTCCTCACCGCCGAGGTTCGGGACGCGCTGGTCGCGCTGGCCGAGGAGGTCGGGCTGCCCGGGCGCCGCGACGCGATGCTGGCCGGTGAGCACATCAACGTCACCGAGGACCGGGCGGTGCTGCACACTGCGCTGCGGCTGCCCCGCGACGCGAGCCTGGTGGTGGACGGCGTGGACGTGGTGCCGCAGGTGCACGAGGTGCTCGACAAGGTGTACGCCTTCGCCGACTCGGTGCGCAGCGGGGAGTGGACCGGGGTGACCGGAAAGCGGATCGAGACGGTGGTCAACATCGGCATCGGCGGCTCCGACCTCGGTCCGGTGATGGTGTACGAGGCGCTGCAGCCGTTCGTACAGCCCGGGCTGACCTGCCGGTTCGTGTCCAACATCGACCCGACCGACGTGGCCGAGAAGACCAAGGACCTCGACCCGGAGACCACGCTCTTCATCGTGGCGTCCAAGACGTTCACCACGCTGGAGACACTGACCAACGCCCGGCTGGCCCGGACGTGGCTGCTCGACGGGCTGCGGTCCTCGGGTTCGGTCGAGGAGGGTGACGAGGCGGCCCGCGGAGCGGTGGCCAAGCACTTCGTGGCCGTCTCCACCGCGCTGGACAAGGTCCAGGCCTTCGGCATCGACCCGGCCAACGCGTTCGGCTTCTGGGACTGGGTGGGCGGGCGCTACTCGGTCGACTCGGCGATCGGCACCAGCGTCTGCGTGGCCATCGGTCCGGAGAACTTCGCCGACTTCCTGGCCGGGTTCCACCTGATCGACCGGCACTTCGCCGAGACCGAGCCGGCGCGGAACGTGCCGATGCTGATGGGTCTGCTCAACGTCTGGTACGTGAACTTCTTCGGCGCGGGCAGCCACGCCGTGCTGCCGTACGCGCAGTACCTGCACCGCTTCGCCGCGTACCTGCAGCAGCTGACCATGGAGTCCAACGGCAAGGGCGTCCGCTGGGACGGCTCACCGGTGACCACGGGCACCGGTGAGGTGTTCTGGGGCGAGCCGGGGACCAACGGGCAGCACGCGTTCTACCAGCTGATCCACCAGGGCACCCAGATGATCCCCTGCGACTTTCTCGCGGTGGCCACCCCGGCGCACCCGCTGGTCGACGGCGACAACGACGTACACGAGCTGTTCCTGGCCAACTTCTTCGCCCAGACCGCGGCCCTGGCCTTCGGCAAGACCGCCGACGAGGTGCGGGCGGAGGGCACCGCGGAGGAGATCGTGCCGGCCCGGGTCTTCCCCGGCAACCGGCCGACCACGTCGATCATGGCGCCGGCGCTGACCCCGTCGGTGGTTGGGCAGCTGATCGCGCTGTACGAGCACATCACCTTCACCCAGGGTGTGGTGTGGGGCATCGACAGCTTCGACCAGTGGGGGGTGGAGCTGGGCAAGCAGCTGGCGCAGCAGGTGACCCCGGCGGTGAAGGGCGACGAGGACGCGCTGGCCAAGCAGGACGGCTCGACCCAGTCGCTGATCACCTACTACCGCACTCATCGGAACTAGCGCGTAAGACGACTTCGCGCCCGTTCCTCATCCTCGCGCCCGATGCAGGCGGCGCAAGGACGAGGAAAGGGCGCGGAGTTCGCGAGGCGGCTAGACCTCGCGGGTCTCGCCAAGGTCAGGGCCGGTGGCCCGCAGCTTGTCGACCTGCTCCATGGCACCGCGCAGGTCGCTCAACCAGGACTCGGCGTGCTCGCCGACCAGCTTGACCGCCCAGGCCAGGGCCTCCGAACGCGAGCGGGCCACGCCGGCGTCGACCAGGGTGTCGAGCACCTGGCGCTCCGGCTGGCGGAGCCGGGTCATCACCGGCACCGAGATGTGGGTGAACAGGGCTTCGGTGTCACCGAGGCGGGCGCCCCACGACACCTTGCGCTGGTAGCGGGCCTGCGCCTCGTCGGCGATCTCCATCCGAGTAGCGCGGGTGTCCGCGCGGAACCGGCTGATCCGGCCCTCGGCGGCCGCGCTGTCATCGGTGGTCTCGTCGGCCAGGGTGCCGACCACGGTGATCTCTTCCCGGTCAACCGTCACGGTGACGTCGGTGAACCATTCGCTCGGCAGCCGGCCCTCGAACCAGGCCTGTGCGTCATCGGCGGGGGGCAGGTCGACGTTCTGCCAGCCACCGGGGCGGCCGAAGCCGCGCCGCGGGCCGCGCCGGCCGCGGCCGCGCTCCTCGCCCTCTTCGTCTGACCCGCGTCCGCGGTCGCGGAACCGGGGTCCATGTTCATGCATCCGCATGGATGTGCTCCCTTCTCTTGCACTGATTACAGTGTTACACGTCGTTACCTGCAAGACCAGATGTGCGGCGAGCAGGGTAGGACCTACCGCACAAGGCGAGGGTCAGGGAGCCCCTCCCCCGTGCCGACTCAGGCAGGAGGAGGAGCTACCGAGCCAGGGCGTCGTCGACGCTGGTCTCGCGTTGACCGAGCACCGGGTCACGTCCGGTGAGCAGGTCGATCACCGTCTTGACGCAGGCGAACTGGTCACGGATTGAGCCGCGGCGCCACGACCGCGTGTTCTGCTGCGTGTAGTCGCCGACTCCGGTTGCGTCCACCCCAAGAGCCCGGCAGGTGGCTACGGCTCGCGGCAGGTGATAGCCCTGGGTGACCACCACCAGCTGGTCGACGCCGAAGATCCGTCGCGCCCGGGCGCACGAGTCGTAGGTGTCGAACCCGGCGTAGTCCGCGATCACGGCCTCCGGCGGCATTCCGGCACTGATCAGGTAGTCGCGCATGGCATCCGGCTCGTTGTACTCCGGCGCCATGTTGTCTCCCGATACCAGGACCACGCGAACCTTGCCGTCCCGGTAGAGGCGGTGGGCCAGGTCGAGGCGGGCGGCGAGGAACGGCGACGGCGTGCCGCTGGGGTACACCTGGGCACCGAGCACCAGGGCCACGGGTGCCGGCGGGACCGACTCGGGGGTATGCAGATGGGCGGCCGAGGTCAGCCGGACGAAACCGATGGAGCCGGCCAGCAGTCCGACGCCGGCCAGTCCAATCCCGGCCAGGAAGAGCGCCGCCCGGATCCTCCGCACTCGGCGGATCGCGGGACCGGAGCTCACCGGCACAGGCTACTTGTCAGCGGGGGTGGCGAGGATCCTCGATATGACGCAGCACGCCGCGATCGAGATCACCGGCCCGTACGACCTGCGCGAGGTCGCGCTGATGGGCTTCGGCCACCGGGACGAGAAGTCCTTCGACGGCACGATGCGGATGGCGTTCTGCCTCGACGGCGGCTACCAGCGCTCGGTCGGGGTGGCCGCCCGGCAGGACGGGGACCGGCTGACCCTCGAGGTCGAGACCGACGACCAGCCGTTGACCGAGGGCGAGCTCGAGACGCTGCGCCGCCAGGTGGCCCGCGTGGTCTCGCTGGACCACGACGGGGCGGCGTTCCACCGGCTGTGCAAGGCCGATCCGGTGCTGGCCGAGGTGCACCGCCGCGCCCCCGGCTTCCGGCCGGCGCTGTTCTACTCGCCGTACGAGGCCGCGGTCTGGTCGATCGTCAGCGCTCGACGCCCCCGGAGCCAGGGGATCGGGTTGCGCACCCGGCTGGCCGAGCAGGCCGGCGCGGCCTTCGACCTGGCCGGGATCCGTACGCTCGCGGTGCCCACTCCGAGCCGGCTGCTCGAGGTCGAGTCGGTGCCCGGCCTGCCCGCCGACCGGATGCCCCGCCTGCACGCCGTGGCCGAGGCGGCGCAGACCGGGAGGCTCGAGGCGGACCGATTACGCGCCCTGCCGCCCGACGAGGCCGCGAGCGAGCTGGAGCAGCTGCCCGGCATCGGCCCGTTCTACAGCTCGCTGGTCGTGATCCGGGCCTGCGGCCACGCCGACCTCCCGGCACCGGAGGAGGCGCACTCGCGAACGGCGATCCAGGAGGCGTACGGGATCGACCACGAGCTGAGCCAGGCGGAGGTGCTGGAGATCTCCGAGAGCTGGCGGCCGTACCGGACCTGGGTCACCGTGATGCTGCGGGCCCTGGCCGAGCGGGCTGCCGTGCCCTGAGCCTGCGATGTGCCCTGAGCCCGTCGAAGGGCACGGAGCCGGCACTTCGACAGGCTCAGTGCGCATCGGGACAATCGCTCCATGCCCGAGGGTGACACGGTGTGGCGCGCCTGCCAGCGGCTGAACGAGGTGTTGGCCGGGCGCACGCTCACCCGGTGCGAGTTCCGGGTGCCGGCTCTGGCCACGACCGACCTGACCGGCGTCGGCGTACGCGAGGTGGTGTCTCGGGGCAAGCACCAGCTGTTCCGCCTGACCAACGACCACACCCTGCACACCCACTTCCGGATGGACGGCACCTGGCGGATCTACCCGCGGGGCCGGCGGTGGTCCGGCGGGCCGGAGTTCCAGATCCGCGCCGTGCTGGCCACGGCCGAGCACTCCTGCGTCGGCTACCGGCTCCCGGTGATCGAGCTGCTGCCGAGTGCCGAGGAGGAGCAGGTGGTCGGCCACCTCGGCCCCGACCTGCTCGGCCCGGACTGGGACCTGGACGAGGCGGTCCGCCGGGTGGCCGCCGAGCCCGACCGGACCATCGGCGAGGCCCTGCTCGACCAGCGGAACCTGGCCGGCATCGGCACCTTCTACCGGGCCGAGCTGCTGTTCCTGCAGGGCATCCACCCCCGTACGCCGGTCCGCGAGGTCGCCAACCTGCGTCGGCTGATCGCCCGCGGGCAGCAGCTGCTCTACGCCAACCGGTGGCGGTTGGAGCAGTCGACCACCGGCGACCTGCGACCCGATCGGAGGGCGTACGTGTTCGAGCGGCCTGGGCAGCCCTGTCGCCGCTGCGGCACTGGAATCCGCACCGAGGAGTTCGGGCCACTCAGCCAGGAGCGGCGCAGCTACTGGTGTCCCCGATGTCAGCCGGAGCGGTGAAATAATGGCCGATTGTGTCCTCGCTTCCATCGCTGCTGAGCGCCCGGGTCGAAGCCGTCACCGGCATCGACCCTGAGCTGCGGCCGGCCACCAAGCCCCAGTTCGGCCACTTCCAGTCGAACGTGGCCCTGCGCCTGGCCAACGCCGAAGGCCGCCGCCCGCGCGACGTGGCGAGCGAGATCGTGGCCAAGCTCGAGGTCGCCGATCTGTGCGAGCCGCCGGACATCGCCGGGCCCGGCTTCATCAACTTCCGGCTGCGCACCGACGTGCTGGCCTCGGCCGTGACCGACCAGCTGGCCGACCCGAACGTCGGCCTCGAGCCGGCCGACCGCAGCGAGACGGTGGTGATCGACTACTCGGCGCCCAACGTGGCCAAGCAGATGCACGTGGGAAACCTGCGGTCGACGATCATCGGGGACTGCCTGCACCGCGTGCTGGCCGCGGCCGGTCACCGGGTGATTCCGCAGAACCACATCGGCGACTGGGGCACCCAGTTCGGCATGCTGGTCGAGCAGATCCTGCTCGACGGCACCGACGTACTCAGCCTGGACCTGGCGGGGGCCGAGGCGGTCTACCAGCGGGCCAACGCGCACTTCAAGGCCGACCCGGAGTTCGCCAACGCCGCCCGCCGCCGGGTGGTCGCGCTGCAGTCCGGCGACCAGGAGACCCGGCAGGTGTGGCGGCAGCTGCTCGAGATCTCCAAGGCCGGCTTCAACGCCGCGTACGCGCGGCTCGGCGTGCTGCTCACCGACGCCGACCTGGCCGGGGAGTCGATCTACAACGACGACCTGGCCGCGGTCGTCGCCGAGCTGGAGGAGTCCGGGATCGCGGTGATCGACGACGGGGCGCTGTGCGTCTTCGTCGAGGGGTTCAACGCGCCGATGATCGTGCGCAAGGCGGACGGCGGCTACGGCTACTCGACCACCGACCTGGCCGCGGTCCGGCACCGGGTCCGGAACCTGCACTCCGACCGGATCATCTACGTGGTGGGCGCCCCACAGTCCTTCCACTTCGACCAGGTCTTCGCCGTCTCCCGGCTGGCCGGCTTTCTGCCCGACCGGGTTCGCGCCGAGCACGTCGCGTTCGGTCAGGTACTGGGCGCGGACGGCAAGAAGTTCTCCACCCGCGAGGGCACCGCGGTTACCCTCAACACCCTGCTCGACGCGGCCGAGGATCAGGCGGCGCCGCCGGTGGCCATGGCGGCGATCAAGTACGCCGACCTGTCCACCGGGCTGAACAAGGACTACGTCTTCGACGTCGGCCGGATGGTGCAGACCACCGGCAACACCGGCCCCTACCTGCAGTACGCGCACGCCCGGATGAGCCAGGTGCTGCGGAAAGCCGACGCCGAGGGCCACGGCGAGCAGACCAAGGTGCTGGTGCTGGACGAGTCGGCGGAGCAGGCGCTGGCCCTGCTGCTGACCCGCTTCGGCGAGACGGTGAACGAGGTGGCCGACACCTTGCAGCCGCACCGGCTGTGCGCCTACCTCTACGACCTGGCCGGGGCGCTGTCGATCTTCTATGAGCAGTGCCCGGTGCTGAAGTCCACCGGCGACGTACGCGACTCCCGGCTGGCGTTGTGCCTGGCCACCAAGCGGGTGC
>DASQVF010000509.1:0-10804 GCA_035640915.1 Propionibacteriaceae bacterium | reverse complement strand
CGCAGCTCGCCGCGGACGATGGTGCGGCCCTTGAGCGCCGCGTCGAGCTTGCGCGCCTCCTTGTAGATGCTGTCGCCCTCGGGCACCCGCCCATCATCGCCGCCCAACCCTGTCTCACCTCGGGTGGCCGCAACCTACGTTCACGTAGGTTTCCTCCCCTCTGCGCAGGTTGCAACCTGCGTTAGGTGGCCGCAACCTACGTATACGTAGGTTGCGGCCACCCGAGGTGAGACAGAGTTGGCGGGGATGATGGGCGGGTGCCCGAGGGCGACAGCATCTACAAGGAGGCGCGCAAGCTCGACGCGGCGCTCAAGGGCCGCACCATCGTCCGCGGCGAGCTGCGGGTCGCGGCGTTGGCCGGGGCCGACCTGGTGGGCACGACCGTGCTCGAGCACGACACCCACGGCAAGCATCTGCTGACCCGGTTCGACAACGGGCAGACGCTGCACACCCATCTGCGGATGGACGGGTCATGGACCGTCGTCCGGCCGGGCAAGACTCTGCCCCGGGCGCTGGACCCCGATATCCGGGTGCTACTGGCCACCGATAGCGGGCCCACCGCGTACGGGCTGGGAATCCCGGTGGTCGAGCTGATCCCCACCGCCGCCGAGGCCCAGGTGATCGGATATCTGGGACCCGACCCGCTGCGCGACGACTGGGACGCCGAGGTGGCCGTCGCCCGCCTGGCGGCGGAGCCGGACCGGCCGATCAACGCGGCGCTGCTGGACCAGCGCAACCTGGCCGGACTCGGCAACCTGTGGGTCAACGAGCTGTGCTTCCTGCGCGGGCTCGGCCCCTGGACGCCGGTAGCCGAGGTCGACCTCCCGGCGCTGGTGCGACTGGCCGCGCGGACGCTGCGGCACTCGGCCCTGGTGCCCGGGGCGTACCAGGTGACGACGGGCAACAACCGGCGTGGACAGGAACACTGGGTCGCCGGTCGGGCGCACCAGCCGTGTCGGCGCTGCCGGACGCCGATCCGGGTGACGGCGGAGGTCACCGGCGACCCCGAGCGGCGGCGAACCTGGTGGTGTCCGCGCTGCCAGCCCGGGCCGGAGCCGCCCGACTCACCCGGATCGTGAGGGATCCGACCGCGTAGTCGCGGGCAGATCCCACACGATCTCCGGCCTCACTCGTGGATGGGGCGCGGGATGCTCCGGTTGGCGATCCGGTTCTCGGAGTCGATCATCCAGGCCAGCTGCTCCAGCCGCTCCAGGATGCTGTGCAGGATGTCGGAGGTGGTCGGGTCCTCGCGGTCGACGTCGTCGTGGATCCGCCGCGCGGTGCCGGCGGTGGCGTAGATCGCGGCGGTGATCAGGTCGACCGTCTCCGCCGTGTCCACCTCGTCGGGCGGGAACGGGGCCAGGCTGGTCCGGGCCGCAATGGTCGCGGCGCGGCCGTCCGGGGTGACGTAGATGGCCCGCATCCGCTCCGCGATGGTGTCGGAGAACTCGCGGGCGGCCTCGACCACCTCGTCCAGCTGCAGGTGCAGGTCGCGGAAGTTCTTGCCGACCACGTTCCAGTGCGCCTGCTTGCCCTGCAGGTGCAGGTCGATCAGGTCCACGTGCAGCTGCTGCAGGTGGTCGGCGAGCCGCTGCGACGCCTGGAACGGTGGATGGGCGACGTGTTCGGTACCAGTTGGCTGCTCAAGGGTGTCGGTCATGCGACCCAGACAAGCACTCTTTCTTGAGTCATTCCAGACAAGCGAGCCTTGCCTTACCACTCAGTCGGAGGTACGCCGCCCGAGCGGAGCGGCCCGATCGGCGGAGCGATCAGCCGACGGCCGTCACTTCCCCTCGAGCTTGAAGGCATGGTGGGTCTTGCCGGTGCGATGGGAGTACACGACCCACAGCAGGCTCAGCGCTTCCAGCCAGCGCGCGTTCTCGATGCCACCGAGATCGATGACCGGCCAGCCGAATCGGCCCAGCAGCTCGGTCACCATCTGCTTGGCCGCATCGTCGTTCCCGGCGATGAACATGTCGGGGCTGCCGCCGCTGAGTCCTGGATCGATCATCACGTCGGCCAGGACGATGTTGAGCGCCTTGACGACCCGCACCGAAGGGACCAGGCGCTGGATCCGTTCGCCGAGGGAGTCGACGGTGCCGACGAAGAGTCCCGGCCGGCCGTTCGAGAAGTCCAGCGGATCGCTGGCGTCGATCAGGACCTTCTGGCCGAGGTTCTCCACCCCGGCCGACCGGACCACGTCCTCGGCCGCGCGGCCGAGGACCGAGAGGATCAGCAGCTCGCCGAACCGGGCCGCCTCGGGCACCGTGCCGACGTGAGCATCGACCCCGATGGAGTCGGCCCACTCGGTCAGCTTGGCCGGGTCGCGCGATCCCAGCAGAACGGGGTGGCCGAGCCCGACGAGCCCGCGGCCAAGGGTCCGGGCCGCCGCGCCCGAGCCGAGGATGCCGATCGGATACGAACCGCCCACCACGGGCTACTCCTCACCAGAGGTACGGGTGAGCGGCCTCGCCGCCAGCCCCATGCCGGCCTTCTCCCGGCGGCCGTCGTCCGCCAAGACCTGCTTCACTCGACCGGCGTGAGTCTCAGCTGGCTGAGGGCAGCCTCGACGATCTCATCCTCGGTCCGGTCGATGTCGACCACCGCTCCGTCCTCGTCCGGCCCGAGCCGCTCCAGGGTCTCCAGCTGTGACACCAGCAGCGCGGCGGGCATGAAGTGCCCCTTTCGCGCAGCCATCCGCTGGCCCAGCAAGGTCGGCGATCCGTCGAGGTGAAGGAAGCGCACCCGCCCTCGGGCGCCGCGCAAAATGTCTCGATAGGACCGCTTCAACGCCGAGCAGGTGACGATCGCGTGCGAGGGTGTGCGGTCGATCCAGTCGCGGATCGACTCCAGCCACGGCCTGCGGTCCTCGTCGGTCAGCGGCGTCCCGGCCGCCATCTTGGCCTTGTTCTCCCTCGAGTGGAACTCGTCACCCTCGGCCACCGGCCAACCCAGCCGCTCGGCCAGATTCTGTGCCACGGTGCTCTTGCCGCAGCCCGACACCCCCATCACCACGATGGTGGTCTTGAGCAGCGACGCCTCGGTCACGCGAACACGCTACGACAGGCCGTCGGGCCTGGCGAGCCGGCGCCGTCCGACCCGCCCGCCTTCGCGACGCAGCCGGCTCAGCCCGTACGCCGAGCTGAGCAGGATCGACACCGCCACCGCCAGGTAGACCCAGGCCGCCGGCGACCCCCAACGCACCGACTCCGGGAAGCGGGCCAGCACCACCAGCACCAGCACCGCCAGCAGCCCGTAGGCCACCGCCGGGACCTCCAGCCGGCCCAGGTCCGCCTCCCGCCCGGCGAGGACCACCGCCAGTCCGAACGCAAGCAGCCAGGCCGCGACCATCCGGGCCGTCAGCGGGGTGAGGGTCCACGGCCACAGGACGGCCGCCAGCTCGGGCCGGACCAGCAGCGGCATCCCGACGGCCAGCATGACCGCACCCTGCGCCAGCAGCGCGAACCGCAGCACCGAGGGCAGGGGCACCCGGCCGGTCGGCGCTGCCGGCCGACGCTCCTGGAGCACCCAGACGACGACCATGGCCACCGGCACGACGACGTAGATCACCAGCCAGAACCAGGCCGCGAACCGGGCGAGCGGCACCGGAGACCCGAAGTGGAAGCGGTCCAGGTGCAGCAGGGTGACCAGCAGCGTCGTGGTGGTGAAGACCCCGATGGCCAGGAACGGGATCCGGAGCGCGGCCCAGGTGCCCCGACGCAGCGCCAGCAGCTCGAGGGCACAACCACCGGCGTACGCGGCACCGAGGAAGGCGGCCGTGATCGGCGGCTGGATCGTCCAGGCGAAGACCCGCTCGGTCTGCTCGGCTCCGACGAACAACGCGAGAAAGGCCAGCAGGGTCAACCCCCCGAAGACGGCCAGCACCAGCCGCGTCCCCGGCAAGATCATCTTTTCGTCCCCTGGTCGACACATCTCGCTTGACCACACGCGAGAGTGAACTGTAGGCATGGTAGGTGATCGCGACCGATCCTGGGTCCGGCCGGCCGCAACCGGCCGTGCTCGCCGTGCTCTGCGCCGACCCGGCCGTGCGGGACGAAGTCACCGCCGAGCTGCGCAAGCGGTACAGCGCGGACTACTCGATCCTCGCCGGCGCCAGCGTCGAGGAGCTGGCCGGTGAGCTCGCGTCGGCCCCGAACCGACCGCTCGCCCTCCTCCTGGGTGGCTACTCCGACACCGAGCCGGAGGGTCTGGACGCCATCGCTCGGCTGAGTGCCACATACCCGCAGGCGCTCCGGGCGGCGGTGGTCCGCTGGGGCGAGCTGGACATCGCCGAGCCGCTGTTCGCCGCGATCACCGCCGGACAGCTCGACGCCTGGGTGTTCCGGCCCCGGTCGTCCTTCGACGAGGATTTCCACCTCGCCGTCACCGAGCTGCTCAACGAGTGGGCCGGCCGGAACGGAGCGGCGTACGAGGCGGTGCAGCTGATCGGTGAGCGATGGTCGCCGCGCTCCACCGAGCTGCGCGACATGTTCATCCGCAACCACGTGCCGACCGGGTTCTACGACGTCGAGTCGGACGACGGTCGTCAGCTGCTGAACACCCTGGGTCTGGAGAACCCTGAGCTGCCCGTGGTGGTGCTGCGATTCCGACCCAACCAACCGGTGTTGACCAACCCCAACGCGGTACAGATCGCCGCGGCGTTCGGACTGCTGGACTCGCTCGCCAACGAGCCGCCGTTCGACGTGGCCGTCATCGGCGCCGGCCCGGCCGGGCTGAGTGCAGCGGTGTACGCGGCCTCGGAGGGGCTGCGCACGGTGGTGCTCGAGCCGCTGGCGATGGGCGGTCAGGCCGGCTCCAGCTCGCTGATCCGCAACTACCTCGGGTTCCCCCGGGGCATCAGCGGAGCCCGGCTGGCCGCCAACGCGTACACGCAGGCCTGGTCCTTCGGCGCGACGTTCCTCTGGTCCCGGTTCGTGGTGCAGATCACCGGTGACGGCGACCTGCGGGTGCTGAAGCTCTCCGACGGGAGCACCGTCCGGGCCCGGACCGTGGTGGTGGCCACCGGGGCGGAGTGGCGGCGGCTGGGCGTGGAGTCACTGGAGGCCTTGCAGGGACGCGGCGTCTTCTACGGCGCCGCCGTCAGCGAGGCCCGGGCGATGACCGGCAAGGACGTGTTCGTGCTCGGCGGCGGCAACTCGGCCGGTCAGGCCGCGGTCTACCTGTCTCGGTACGCGCGGCAGGTGACGATCCTGGTCCGCCGGACCTCCCTGGCCGAGACCATGTCCACCTACCTGCACACCGAGATCGACAACACCGCGAACATCTCGGTTCGGACCCGGGTCGGGGTGGTCGACGGCACCGGCACCGGCACGCTGGAGGCGCTCGTACTGGAGGACCTGGACAGCGGCACCCGGGAGACGGTGCCCGCCGATGCCCTCTTCGCCATGATCGGCTCAGTGCCGCAAACCGACTATCTGGGCGATCAGGTGCGCCGGGATCACTGGGGCTTCATCCTCACCGGGTCGGACCTGACCGAGGATGCGACCGAGGGCCACGATGGGCGGGCGCCCTTGATGTTCGAGACCAGCCTGCCGGGGGTCTTCGCCATCGGCGACGTACGCCACGGCTCGGTGAAGCGGGTGGCCTCGGCGGTCGGCGCCGGCGCGATGGTGGTGGCCATGGTGCACGAGTACCTGGCGACCCAGCGAGTGGGCCGCTGAGCGTGCCCGACCACGGCCGGTTCGTGTTCCTCGACGAGTGGCGGCTGGCGGCGGCGCCGGAGGTGGTCTGGCCGGTGCTGACCGACCTGGAGACATGGCCCCAGTGGTGGCCGTCGGTGCGTCGGGTCGCTCGGGTGGCGGACGACAGCGGCTCGGACCAGTGGGAGTTCCACTTCCGCACCCGCCTGCCCTACGACATGGAGTTCAGGGCGGAGGTGCGGCGCGATGACGACGCCCTCACCGGTAGCGCCACGGTGACCGGCCGGCTGGCGGGCGAGGCAACCTGGCAGGGAGAGCCGGTCGACGGTGGCACGCTGGTGCGCTTCGACTGGGAGGTGCGGCCGCAGCCGGCCTGGATGCGGGCGGTGTCTCCGTTGGCCCGGCCGGTGTTCAGCTGGAACCACCGGTCGCTGATGGCCGAGGCGGCCTTCGGTCTGGCCCGCCGGCTGGATGCCGGGCTGCTGGCCTCGCCGGTGGCAGTGCTGCTGCCCGGCTGATTCAGGCGGCCGCCACCTGTCCGACCTGCCGGACCTCGTCGTAGTGGGTGATCAGCAGGTCGCCGAACCGGTCCCACCCGCGGTTGCCGACCGACTCCCGGGCGGCCCGGCCCATGAGCAGCCGTCGCTCCGGGTCGCTGGCCAGCGCCGCGACCCCGGTCCGCATGCCGGCCAGGTCGCCGGCAGCGTAGTGCAGGCCGTTGCCGCCGTCCTGGACCAGGTCGAGCATCCCGCCCGCCGCCACGGCGACCACCGGGACGCCCGAAGCCAGCTTCTCCTGCACCGCCTGGCCGAAGGTCTCGTGCTCCCCGGGATGTACGCCGACGTCGAAGCTGGCCATGCAGGCCGCCAGGTGGGTCCCACCCTGCAGGCCGAGGAAGAGCGCACCGGGCAGCAGTCGCTCCAGCCGCGCACGGTATGGCCCATCGCCGACGATCACCAGCCGTACGCCGTCGAGGTCCCGCAGCACTGCCAGGTCCTCGAGCTGCTTCTCCGCGGCCAGCCGCCCGACGTAGCCGACCGCGACCACATCCGGGGGACCGAACCGGGCCCGCAGCCGCCGGCTGCGCCGCTCCGGGCGGAACCGGTCGAGGTCGACGCCGCGGCCCCACCAACGGACCTCAGGCACGCCCCGGTCCCGTAGCGAGGCGCAGGCCGCGGTGGACGGTGCGAGGGTCCGGTGGGCCCGCCGGTGGATGTCACACACCCGTCGCCACAGCAGCGGTTCCAGTCCGCCGAAGCCGTAGCGGGCGGCGTAGGTGGGCACCTCGGTCTGGTAGACCGCGACCGTGGGCAGGCCCAGCAGCCGCGCGGCGCGAACGGCGTCCCAGCCGAGGACGAACGGCGATGCGAGGTGCACGACGTCGGGAGCGACCTCGCGCAGCACTCCGCGGACCCGGCCGACGCCGACCGGCGAGACCCGGAACGAGCGATAGCCCGGCAGCCGCACTGCCGGCAACCAGACGACCGGAACGCCGACCGTGCGCTCGATGGCCCGGTGACCGCCGGCCACCGCCCCCGGGCTCGGCGCGATGACCATCGGCTCGTGACCTCGACGGTTCAGGTGCTCGACCGTCCGAAGCACCGAGTTGGTGACCCCGTTGACCGCAGGAAGGAAGGATTCGGCCACGATCGCAACCCGCATGCCGTCGAGACTGCTGGTGGCGTCTGGTGAGCGATCGTCGGCCGGGTTTCGTGTCTCGGAACACTTGGCGACCAGTTGGCGCCGGCTCCCGTCGTTAACCTTCCGTTAATTTTTCTGTGGCATTCTATTCATTTGTCAACATTCGCGGACGAGGAGCGGGCTTGCGGCGGTACCGGGAGCGAGAGATCACCTTCGAGGTCAAGCGGTCGTGGCGGATGCCCGACCTGGGCCGGTTCGCTCCCGACGGCGGCAGGGTCGAGGAATCTCGCGACGAGCTGCAGGCGGTCTACTACGACACGAAGCAGCGCACCCTGCAGGGGCTCGGCGTCACCCTGCGCCGGCGGACCGGCGGGGCGGATGCCGGTTGGCATCTCAAGATCGCTGAGGGTCCGGCCCGGATCGAACTCCAGAGCCGGGCGCAGGGTGGCCGGGTGCCGGAGTCGCTGACCAGGCGCCTGGACGGGGTGCTGGCCGGACAGGAGCTCGGTCAAGTGGCCACGATCACCACCACCCGCTGCGCCAGCCGGCTGCTCGACCGACAGGGCTCACTCCTCGCCGAGGTCGCCGACGACCGGGTGTCCGGCACGGGCATCGGCGAGGTGGCCGCGCTGGAGCGGTGGCGCGAGATCGAGGTGGAGCTCGGCCCGGCCGGGAACGAAGAGCTGCTGACCAAGATCACCAAGGGGTTCCGGAAGGTCGACGCCCATCCCGCGCCGCTGCAACGCAAGCTGGACCGGCTGTTCGCGCAGAACGGGTCGAAGCCGGGGCCGCGTACGGTCAACCCGGCCGTGGCCGCGTACCTTCAGGAGCAGTGCCGGGCCATCCTGCTCGGTGACATCGCCCTGCGTGACCGGCCGGAACCCGAGGCGGTGCACCAGACCCGGGTCGCGATCCGGCGACTGCGCAGCACGCTCCGCAACTTCGGCTCAGCGCTGACGCTGACCCCCGAGGAGCTCACCACACTGGACGACAACCTGCGCTGGCTGGCGGCCCTGCTCAGCCCGATCCGCGACGGTGACATCCTGGCCAAGCGGTTGAGGGCGGAGGTGGCGGAGCTGCCGCCGGAGCGGGTGCTCGGCCCGGTGGTGATCGAGATCGAGGAGGTCCTGGCCACCGAGCGCGCCACCGCGATCGGCAAGTGGCAGCAGGCCCAGAGCGACGAGCGGTACACGATGCTCATGACGACCCTGGCCGGCTGGCTGACCGAGGTGCCGCTGGCCGAGGAGCAGGTCGACGGCCGCGCGGTGCTGAAGACAGCGGAGCGCAAGGCGCGGCGGCGGCTTGACGGAGCCGCCGATGACCTGGACCAGCTGCACAGCGCCCGCAAGGCGGCCAAGCGGCTCCGCTACGCGGGTGAGCTGCTGGACGGCCTGGTGCCGACGGCCGGCAAGATCGTCAAGACGGCCAAGAAGCAGCAGACCGTGCTCGGCGACCACCAGGACCTGGTGGTCGCGGCCGACTTCCTGCAGCGTCAGGGTGCGGCGGCCGGCAGCCGTGCCGGGCACAACGGGTTCACCTACGGACTGCTGCTGGCCCGGATCGAGAAGCAGGCGGCCGAGATTCGCGCCGGTCTCTGAGCGGCTCCCACTCCACGCCGGTCAGGCCCCGGTTGCCGCCCGCTCCTCCCGGTCGTACTGCGCGCGAATGGCCAGCACCTGTTCGAACCCGATCACCCAGCCGGTCTGACGGATGCTGCGGTACAGCGGAGTTTCGAGCAGTTGCCCGCGTCCGTCGTAGACCTCCGGAAACCCGCCGTCACGGACCATCACGTTCCGGTACGCATCGATCTGGGCATCAGCGGCCTGGAGATAGCGGAGCTGACCGGTTTCGCGATGGAGGGCCAGCAGGACCTTGACGTACTCCATCCCCCAGAAGCTCCAGATGGCGTCACCGCCATACGAGGCCACCGCCAGGCGCACGGGCAGGAACTGGCGATGAGCCCGCCTGTCGTTGTGGTAGCGGAGGCCGAACGGCTGGTCGACACCGGTTCCCTGGATGTAGTCGATGGTGCGCGTGAAATAGCTGCGCTCCTCCGGGTCGGCGGGATCCAGGAAGCCGGTCGCGAGGACGATCAACCAGTCCGAGGAGTAGTAGCGGTGCCGAACCGAAACGGGATCGAGATCCTCGAGGAAATATCCCTCGGCGCCCAGCCAGAAGGTGTCCAGGATCTTGCCTTTGAGCCGGTGCAGGAACTCTTCGTCCTTCTCGATCAGCTTGTGCGACATCGCCAGCTTGGTGGTCTTCCAGAAGATCACATTGTCGTAGAACGAGCTGGTTCGACGCGTGATGTCTTTGGCGCCCGAGAGATGGATCGACTTCTTGATGAGCAGCTCCTCGGCGTCGAACACCGTCCGCCGGTAGCGCTGGTAATGGGCCGCCAGCACGTCTCGATACTCCGCGAGTAGCAGCTTGCTGGCCGCTTTGCTGTTCAGCTGGTGCAGCGCCGGAGCGTACCGATAGGGCTGCGCCGCCTCCTTGCTCCGCAGCACCGCCAGCGCGTAGAGCATCCCGTAGAGGGTGTCGGACGGATAGGCGTAGAGGTTGACGCACGTCGCCCCATACCGGCTGGTCGGGACGATGGTCGTGGTCAGCTGCGGTTGCCGGGCGAAGACGCCGAGGGCATAGGCCACCGTCTGCAGGTAGACGATCTGGCGCTTGTGCCAGTCATCGGTCGTCGAGGGGATCGACCGGTCCAGCAGCGGGTAGTAGAAAACGCCGAGGTTGCGGACATACAACGCAGAGAAGTGGTCGCCGGAGATGACCAAGAGGTTGGTGGGATCGAACCGCAGCCGGTGGATGTCGTCGATGATCCCCTCGACGGTGGTGGAACGCGCCCGCCGGCTCTGCACGTACCGGCTCCACAGAACGTGGATGGCGCAGGCCGCGTAGGCAAACGCCCGCCAACCGGCGCTCTGCCGAACGCGAATACGGTGATTCTCGTTGATGGCCTCGAGGGACTGCTCGACCATCGTGACCCGAAATGGCCGGGCGATGATGCTGAACCGGTTGAAAGGGTTTGTGAGATACGCGCCTACTGTGACAAGTCCGGTGAGGCCGAGGATCACCCAGAGGACTGCCCGCATCGAGTCAGGATACGAGTCGCGAACTCGGCCTACCGTCGCGGACGGGTACGGATCAGGCCCGTCAGGAGCCTTCCGCCTCGCGCTGGGCCCGAGCCCGGCGTTTGCCCTCGTGCATGGCCTGGACCCGGGCGATCGGGATTTCGTGGCCCTCGGCCACCAGGTCGGCCGGCAGGGACTGCGGCTCGGGCATCCGGTCCGCCCAGGGGTCACCGCCCGCGACCAGGTCCGGGGCGGTACGCAGGGTGAAGTCTCCGGGGGTGACCGAGTCCAGGTCGTCCCAGGCCACCGGGAACGAGACCGGCACCCCGGGCCGAATCCGCGGACTGTACGCGGTGATCACCGTCGCCCCGCCCGCCCGGGTGGAGTCCAGGAACACCTTGCCGTGCCGCGCCTCGACGA
>DASQVF010000508.1:0-7666 GCA_035640915.1 Propionibacteriaceae bacterium | reverse complement strand
GACCTCCGAGCGGACGTGCTCAAGATCCCGCACCACGGCTCGGCGCGGCAGGACCCGGCCTTCTTCGCCGCCACCGGTGCCCGGCTGGCCATCGCCAGCGCCGGCCGGGACAACGACTACGGCCACCCGGCCCCGCGTACCTTGCAGCTGGCGCGGTCCCTGGGAATGACCCTGCTGCGCACCGACGAGCAGGGCTCAGCCGCGGTGCTGCTCCGCGACGGCGAGCTCGCCGCGGTCACCCAGCGCTGACCGCGCCGTACCTCCAGTCGGCGCAGGCGCCGATCCACGAAGCCCACGCCGCTGACCTCCGCGCCCATGCCGGACCGGGTGTGATCAGCGTCTCAGCCGGCCACCGCCGGCTGGGACGCGACAGGTCAGCGGTTGCGCCCGGTCTGGGGGTTCAGCGAGCTGGTCCTGCCGTCGCAGCCGACGAGGACCTGCGGGACCGTCTCGTCCTCCTGCGTGATGTGTCCTCGGGCGGGGTCGTCGCCGGGCTCGACCAGGGCGAAGCGGACGGTGAGGCCGTCGGGACAGGACAGCTCCCAGGCCGTCGAGCCGTCGGTGATCCGCAGACCCAGCAGACTGGTCGGAGCGCGGTCCATCCGGTCGGTGCCGGCCACGACCACGATGTTCCCGTACAGTGCGCCCACCGACTCACTGAGGATCGGCCGGTTCTCCGGCGTCCGCGCCTCGACCGGCGAGAGCGTGCTGGGCACCGTCCCGGTGGACAGCTGCCGGTAACCCTCGAAGATGGTCACCGTCCGGCATTCCACACCGGTCACGCCGAGGGTGAGCACCGGCTCGCTGGGATCGCTCGGCGGTCGGGCCCAGGCACCACACGTGAAGACTCCTTCCCCGGCAGGGCTCCGCACCTGCAGCTGCGTCGCCCGTACGGCCGCGAGCCCGCCGGCCGTCCAGCCGAAGGCGCCGGTGATGATCAGCATCACCGCCATCGCGATCAGCAGCCCGGTGACCTGGGTCCCGCGGCGCAGCGGCCACCAGCGGTAGAGCACCCACAGGGACACCCCGACCAGCAACCCGCTCAGATACAGCCAGGCCGTGCTGGCGGTCACCAGCGCGGACAGCCGCAGGGCGACAGTGTTCCCCTCGAGTGCGACCGCCTGTTCCCGGAGCTCCGGGCCGAAGAGGCCACGGCCGACCGCGAGGGGCAGCGGCCCGATCAGGGCGTAGCCGACCAGGGCGGGCAACCCGCTGCGCCAGTTCTTCGGCGGTGGGGTGCCTAGCCGGTCCTGGTACCCCTGGGCCGCCACGTAGGCGGCGACGCTGACCCAGAACATGAGCAGCATCACACTCAGGGTCGCGGTGCGGTTGCCGCCGGTGGTGAGCAGCCCGACGAGGATGCCGAGCCCGGCCAGACCGCCGACCGCGGCTGGTACCAGGACCCCGATCCGCCCCCACCAGCGAGGGCTGCGGGACAGGCAGACCAGGAAGAAGCTGGCCACCAGCATCACCGCCGAAGCCACTCCCCAGTTCTGCTGGGCCGCCACCTGCGGCTCTCCCCCGCTGGTCAGCCAGGGGGACGCCAGGGGTCCGAGCTGGATGATCCACCACTGGTTCCCGGGGAAGTCGTTCATCTCCGGCAGCCAGTAGTAGAGCAGGAAGATGAGGTTGACCGTCAGGGAGATGGAGAACGGCACGCTGGCCCACGCCCGGTTCTTGGCCGCGATCTCCCGGTCCTTGTCGGAGCTGGTCAGCGGGCCGAGCCCGGGCCTGGTGGCGGTTCGGTTCGCGTAGTCGATGTGTTGGCTCATGGTCGCTTCCGCGCTCAGTCTGCTGCATCCGCCGCGACGAACTCCACGCGCTCGTACGGCAGCAGCTGGCGAAGCGCCTCGCGGTCCGACTCGTCACCCACCCGGACGCCGTCGCGGCGCTCCTCGGGAGTGAGCCGGCCCTGATCGACCGGCGACGCCGCGCCGATCTGAACCTGCAGCGTGGTGTCACCGTCGGTCTCGGTGACCGCAACCACCCGCCGGGGCCAGCCGTTGACCTCGCGGAACCAGACGCGAACGATGCCGTCATAGGTCTCGGCGGCCGCTGACACCAGCCGCAGGTACTGACCGGGGAAGCGGCGGCTGAACGCCTCACGCAGGCGGGCCTCCTCGTCCTCGCCAGGCCGCTTCACGGGCACCGCCAGCACCGTGGTCCGGCTGCCGGAGTGTGCGCCGACGATCCCCAGAAGGTCCTGACCGGCGTGTTGGCGCCATACCCGCCGGAGGCCGGCGTCCATGGTCAGATCCAGGGCCGCCCGGGCGGGCAGGGCCACGGTCGGGTCGGTGTCGGCCGACCGGTCCGTGCCTTGCGGTACCCCGTACAGCCGCTGTGATCCGCTCGGCCCGGCGACCTTGAGCACCGCGAAGCTCTTGCGCTCCAGGACGCCGTCGGCGAACGTGGCCGGGATCGGATAGTCGAGCAGAGCCCGCTCCATCGTCCGTGGCTCCAGGTCGGTCAACCTGTTCATCGCCATCGCCCGCCGGACCTTCTCGCCGAGCTCGCGCTTGACGCACTCGACCAGGTAAGCGTCGAGGTCGGCGTAGTTGACCAGGGTGGCCTTGAGCAGGCCGGCGTAGTCATCGCCTCCCGAGACCTGCACTCCGACCCGCAGGAGCACCTGCTCGATCGGGTCGACGCTGCTCAGGACCTGCAGGTGGTCCAGTCGCAGGTCCAGCCGGGTGGGCGCGGTGCTCACCACGACCACATACGTGGGCCGTCTGCCGGAGAGCAGGCTGGGCCGCAGCTGCTCGCCGGGTCGCCTGACCTGAGGTGACTGGCCGCTGGCCAGAACTACGGCGATGGTGTTCGGCTGAACCGCCACCATGCGTTCCAGCACCTGCGGCTCGCTGGCCAGCCGCTGCCCGGAGTCCTGGCCGCTGGACCGGCCGGGGCGGCCGAGCTTGGCCGGAGGCTTGAAGTTCGGCGGGGTGGGGTGCGACCGGTGCGTGCGGACGTAGTCCCGGACCCAGGTGCGGAGTGTGCCAGCCACTGTCGCCCCTTTCGAGGGATTTGTGTCCTGGCACATGTATACCAACTCCGCCCTCTCCAGCCTGATCGCCGACGCCCTGAGCACGGGTGTCGGCCGGCGCTGGCATGCTGGCGCCCATGGCGGCACGCGGATCCCCTTTCGGCCGGGTCACCCTGGTCAGCGGACCGGAGTCGCTGCTGGCGGATCGAGCCGTGGCTGACCTGCGGCAGCAGATCCTGGCCGAGGCGCCCGAGGCGGAGTTCACCGAGACCGAGGCGGTCCGGCTGGACCGGGGCCGCCTGGCGGAGGTCACCAACCCGTCACTCTTCGCGGCCCGGCGTGCTGCGGTGATCACCGACCTGGCCTCGCTGCCCGCCGAGCTGCAGCCGGACCTGACCGCGCTGGCCACCGCGCCGCTGCCGGACGTCGCTCTGGTCCTGGTGCACGGTGGCGGGCCCAAGGGCAAGGGGTTGCTGGACAAGGTCAAGACGGCGGGCGCCGTGGTGGTGGACTGCCCACCGGTGAAGCCCTGGGAGTTACCCCAGTTCGTGTCGACCGAGGCCAAACAGCTCGGTACGGCGGTGGAGCCGGGCGCGGCACAGGTGCTGGTCGATGCCGTGGGCCACGACCTGCGCGCCCTGGCCGCGGCGGTACGCCAGCTCACGGCCGACAGCGAGGACGGGCGGCTGACGGCGGACCAGGTCCGTCGCTACTTCGCCGGACGCTCGGAGGTGACCAGTTTCGCGGTGGCCGATGCGGCCCTGGCCGGACGGACGGGGCTGGCCATGGAGCAGCTGCGCTGGGCCTTGTCCACCGGTGTCGCTCCGGTACTCCTCACCAGCGCCCTGGCCGCGGGCGTACGCGGGCTGGGAAAGCTGGTCACCGCCGGCGGCGGCCTGCGGGAGGCCGACCTGGCGCGGGAGGTCGGCGTGCCGCCCTGGAAGCTGAAGAGCATGCGGGCTCAGGCCCGCGGCTGGGATGCGGCCGGCCTGGCCCACGCGCTGCAGGCGGTGGCGACGGCCGACGCCGAGGTCAAGGGGGCGGCCGACGACGCGGCCTTCGCCCTGGAACGGATGGTGCTGACGGTCTCCCGCGCTCGGCGCGGTTAGCCGGGTCCTTGCGACCTCAGGCGTTTCGCTCGTCGAGCATCGGAGGAGCGCTCCGGTGGCGCTCGGAGGAACGATGAGCGAACACGCTTCTCGTTCGCGAAGAGTGACGACGACGCCAGCTCTCAGAGCGCGACGGGTGCGAGACGAGCACCGATTAGACGCGCGCTGCCTTCGACGCGATCGCCGACTTGCGGTTGGCGGCCTGGTTCTTGTGGATGACGCCCTTGGACGCGGCCTTGTCCAGCGCGCGTGAGGCCGCCTGAGCCAGCTCGGTGGCCTTCGCGGCGTCGCCGGCGTCGGCAGCCTCCCGGAACCGGCGGATCGACGTACGCAGAGCCGACTTCGTCGCCTTGTTGCGCTGACGAGCGGTCTCGTTGGTCTTGATCCGCTTGATCTGGGACTTGATGTTTGCCACGGGTGTGCGCGCCTCGATCGCTGGGTGTGCTGCTGTTGGGGTTCGCGTACGGGATCGACCACGGACGCGACCGCCCACGGTACCAGCGGGCGTACGCGCCGCTCAAGTTGGCGGAGGGCAGGAAGCCAGGCCAGTAAACTCGCTGCGCTCCTGGCCCCCAACGAAACCGAGCCTCCCATGACCGCCCCGTCCGTACCGCCGGCCGGCCGTACCGACCCGGCGATCCTCCGCAACTTCTGCATCATTGCCCACATCGACCACGGCAAGTCGACGCTCGCCGACCGGATGCTGCAGCTCACCGGGCTCGTCGACGAGCGCAGCATGCGGGCGCAGTACCTGGACCGGATGGACATCGAGCGTGAACGCGGCATCACGATCAAGTCCCAGGCGGTGCGGATGGGATGGACGTCGGCCGGGTCGACCTACGTGCTCAACATGATCGACACTCCGGGCCACGTCGACTTCACCTACGAGGTCTCCCGGTCCCTGGCCGCCTGCGAGGGCGCCGTGCTGCTGGTCGACGCCGCCCAGGGCATCGAGGCGCAGACGCTGGCCAACCTCTACCTCGCGCTCGACGCCAACCTGCACCTCATCCCGGTGCTGAACAAGATCGACCTGCCGGGCGCCCAGCCGGAGAAGTACGCCGCGGAGCTGGCCAACATCATCGGCTGCGACCCGTCCGAGGTGCTCCGCGTGTCCGCGAAGACCGGTGAGGGCGTCGCCGAGCTGCTCGACCAGATCGTCGCGCAGATCCCGCCACCGACCGGAGACGCCGACGCTCCGGCCCGGGCCCTGATCTTCGACTCGGTCTACGACACCTACCGCGGGGTGGTCACGTACGTCCGGGTGGTCGACGGCCGGCTCTCCCACCGGGAGCGGGTGCTGATGATGTCGACCAAGGCGGCGCACGAGACCCTCGAGGTCGGGGTGATCTCGCCCGAGCCGATGCGCACCGACGCGCTCGGGGTCGGGGAGGTCGGCTACCTCATCACCGGGGTGAAGGAGGTGCGGCAGTCCCGGGTCGGCGACACCGTGACCTCGCTGGCGCGTCCGGCGCAGACCGATCTCGGCGGCTACCGGCACCCCAACCCGATGGTCTACGCCGGGCTGTACCCGATCGACGGCGCCGACTATCCCGAGCTGCGTGAGGCGCTGGACAAGCTGCAGCTCAACGACGCCGCCCTCTCCTACGAGCCCGAGACGTCCGGAGCGCTCGGCTTCGGCTTCCGGGTCGGTTTCCTGGGTCTGCTGCACATGGAGATCGTCCGCGAGCGGCTGGAGCGGGAGTTCAACCTCGATCTGATCTCCACCGCACCCAACGTGGTCTATCGGGTGGTGCTGGAGAGCGGCGAGGAGGTCGTGGTCACCAACCCGTCGGAGTACCCGACCAGCGGCAAGATCGCCACGGTGTACGAGCCGGTGGTGCGGGCGACGATCCTCAGCCCGACCGACTACATCGGCACCATCCTCGAGCTGTGCCAGAGCCGCCGTGGGGTTCAGAACGGCATGGACTACCTGTCGGCCGACCGGGTGGAGATCCGTTACACCCTCCCGCTGGCCGAGATCGTCTTCGACTTCTTCGACGCGCTCAAGTCCCGGACCAAGGGCTACGCCAGCCTCGACTACGAGCCCGATGGCGAGGAGCCCAGCGACCTGGTCAAGGTGGACATCCTGCTGCACGGTGAGCCGGTCGACGCCTTCTCCGCGATCGTGCACAAGGACAAGGCGTACGCGTACGGGGTGCAGATGACGGCGAAGCTCAAGGAGCTGATCCCTCGGCAGCAGTTCGAGGTGCCGATCCAGGCCGCCATCGGGGCCCGGGTGATCGCCCGGGAGACCATCCGGGCGATACGCAAGGATGTGCTGGCCAAGTGCTACGGCGGCGACATCACCCGTAAGCGCAAGCTGCTGGAGAAGCAGAAGGAAGGCAAGAAGCGGATGAAGATGGTCGGCCGGGTCGAGGTGCCGCAGGAGGCCTTCGTCGCCGCGCTGTCGACCAGCCAGCCGGCCAAGGCCGGCTGACAACCCAGGAGGAGTCCCATGCGCGCACTGCTGTACCGGTCCTACGGCGGGCCCGAGGTACTGGAGGTCGGCGAGGCGCCCGAGCCCCACGCCGGGCCCGGACAGATCCGGATCGCCGTCAAGGCGGCGAGCGTCAACCCGTTCGACTGGAAGCTGCGCTCCGGGATGATGGCCGGCGGCAAGCCGCTGGAGGCCCCGGCCTACCTCGGACTGGACGCCTCCGGGGTGGTGGACGAGGTCGGCGAGGGCGTGACCGGGGTGGCCGTGGGCGACGACGTCTTCGGCCGGGGCCGCAACACCATGGCGGAGTTCGCGGTGCTGGACTCGTGGGCTCCGAAGGCACCGCAGATCGACTGGGCCGTTGCGGGCGCGGTGGGCTCTGTGGGCGAGACCGCGGAGCGGGTGCTGCGGCTGCTCGACGTGAAGGCGGGCGACACGCTCTTCATCGACGGCGGAGCCGGCGGAGTAGGCGCGGTCACCGTCCAGTTCGCCGTCGCTCGCGGTGCTCGGGTGATCGCCTCGGCCAGCCAGGACAACCAGGATTACCTGCGCGAGATCGGAGCCACCCCGGTGCTCTACGGCCAGGGCCTGGTGAACCGGGTCCGTGCAGTTCCGGGCGATCCGGTCACCGCGGTTCTCGACGCGGTCGGCAAGACGCCCATCGAGGACCTGGTGGCGCTGGTTCCCGACCCGGCGCAGGTCGTCTCGATCGCCAACTTCGGGGCGGCGAGCGCCGGGGCCCGGGTGACCGCCGGCGGCGAGGACTCCCAGCCGATGAAGGCGCTGGCGGAGACGGCCGAGCTGCTGGAGCAGAACAAGTTGGTCGTCAAGGTGCAGACCTTCCCGCTGGACCGCGCACCGGAGGCGTACCGGATCAGCGAGGGCGGCCACGTCCGCGGCAAGCTCGTCCTGCTGCCCTGAGGCCGCTGGCTCCACCGCCTAGGCTCGCGGGGTGCCGTCCACCCTGCCCGAGGGCGAATCGCCCCCGGCCGACGGAGTGTTGCCGGAGGGCGCCCGGGTCGAGGTCGGCCGACGCCCGCTGAGCATCTACCTGCATGTTCCGTTCTGCACCACCCGCTGCGGCTACTGCGACTTCAACACCTACACCGTCGCCGAGCTGGGACCCGGCGCCGGCCGGTC
>DASQVF010000507.1:0-13643 GCA_035640915.1 Propionibacteriaceae bacterium | reverse complement strand
GGGCCGGCGACGAGCTGGGACTCGCCGGACGCCGGCACCGGTTGGGGGGAGCCCGATCCGCGCCCCGACGCACCGGCCGAGCCGACACGCCGGACCGAGACCTAGCCGAGAGGCCCAATATCAGGTTTTCGCTTGACTTCTCGGTATTGACAGGCTTGTAATTTCATCAATGTTATTTGCTTCCTGGTCGCCTGGCCTGGGACGGGTGACAGTGACCACCGATGGGTCCCGCGAAGACCGTCGGTGGGAGTGGGTTCAACCAGTCGGGTCGAGGAGGCACAACCCATGTACGAGCTGATGGACTTCGACGACGGGGGTGCGCTCAGCTGGCAGGAGCGAGCGCTGTGCGCGCAGACCGATCCGGAGGCGTTCTTCCCGGAGAAGGGTGGGTCGACCCGGGAGGCCAAGAAGGTCTGCCTGGCCTGCGACGTGCGCGGAGAGTGTCTCGAGTACGCGCTGGCCAACGACGAGCGGTTCGGCATCTGGGGTGGTCTGAGCGAGCGCGAGCGGCGGAAGCTGAAGAAGCGCGCGGTCTGAGCCTGTCCACCGTCCCCGCGGTCCCCGGACATTCGCTCGCGCCGTCGCGAGGAATTTCTCCCTCGGTAACGATCGCATAAAGTAGGGGCCGCCCAACGTGGGCAGCCCCGCCGTGACGTGCGGGGCCGAGGTCGAGTGAAGGTGGCACGTGACGGCGACGGGTCGGCGTAGTGCGTCCTCCCTGTCCACCCTCCGGCAGACCGACTTCGGCGACCTCACCGGCAACGGCCTCTCCGACGCCGGTGCCGAGGCCGACCCGTGGGCGTGGGTCGAGGAGGACGAGGGCGACGAGTCGCCGCTGGACCTCTCCGGGCTACGGGTCACCGCGGTCCTGGTCACCTTCGATGCCGGGCGGTGGCTGCCCGCCACCCTGGACAGCCTTGCCGGGCTGCAGCACCGGCCGACCCGGCTGATCGCGATCGACAACGAGAGCACCGACGGCAGCCGCGACCTGCTGAACCAGGCCGTGGCCGAGGGTCTGATCGACGCGGTCTACACCGGCAAGCGCCGCTACGGCTTCGGGTCTGCGGTCAAGTCCGCCCTACGCCAGGACGCCGACCTGGGCGCGGAGGAGAGCCACTGGCTCTGGCTGCTGCACGACGACGCCCAGCCCGAGCCGGACGCGTTGTACGAGCTGCTCTCCCATGTCCGCGCCGACCGCAGCATCGACGTCACCGGACCCAAGCTGCTGCTGCCGCGCCGCCGGCAGACCGGTCAGCAGATCAGCGAGATCGGGGTCAGCATCTCCGACACCGGTCGCCGCGACCTGCAGCTGGACTCGGGTGAGATCGACCAGGGGCAGCGGGACGAGCCGCAGGACCGGCTGGGCGTCTCCACCTGCGGGATGCTGGTCCGCACCTCGGTGTGGAACGAGCTCGGCGGGCTCGATCCGGCTATCCCGGTGTTCCGCGACGGGGTCGAGTTCGGCTGGCGGGCGCACCTCAACGGCTACCGGGTGGTCACCAGCCCGAGGGCCCTGGTCACCCACCGCCAGGTGGGCCGGGCCGGGCTGCGGCCGGGCGGAGTCACCGGGCGTCGACCGGGCATGGTCGACCGGGTGCTCGGCATGGTCGTCGTCGCCGGGCACGCCCCGGCCCGACGGCTGCCGCTGGTCCTGCTCCGCCTGGTCTGGAGCTGCCTGGTGCACGCGGTCGGCTACCTGCTGGGCAAGGTGCCGGGCCGGGCGCTCGACGAGATCCTGGCCCTCGGCGCCTTCGTGGGCCAGCCGGGCCGGATCATCCGGCTGCGCAAGCGCACCGCCGCCATCCATCCGGCGCCCGGAACCGAGGAGGTGATCCAGACCCTGCGGCCGCCGTGGTGGAACAGCCTCCAGGTGGCCGCCGAGGCGGTGGGCGGCGCGGTGGCCGACCGCTACCGGTCGGTGGCCGGCGACTCCGATGCGGCGTCGCTGGACGAGCTGACCGGCGACGACTTCAGCAGCGTGACCGAGGACCGCCCTCGGAACCTCCTGTTCAGCCCGGTGGTCATCGTGACCGTGCTCGCGGTGGTGGCCAGCCTGGTGGCGGCCCGGGGCCTGATCGGTCGCGGGTTCCTGGCGGCGCCGGCGCTGCTCCCGGCGTACGACCGGCTCGCTCCGCTCTGGGATGCGGTGCTGGCCCCCATTCCGGGCGCACCCGACCAGATCACCCCGCCCTGGATGGCCCTGACCGCCCTGGGGTCGACCCTGCTGGCCGGCCAGCCCGAGTGGTTCAGCACCCTGCTCCTCTGCGGCGTGGTGCCGCTGGCCTTCCTGACCGCGTACCCGGTGGTTCGCCGGGTGATCAACGAGCGGCGACTGCGGCTCTGGGTGGCCGGAACGTACGCGCTGCTGCCGGTGCTGCTCGGCGGCACCAACCAGGGCCGTCTCGGGCTGAGCGTGGTGGCGATCGGGCTGCCGCTGCTGATGTCGGCCGTCCGGGCGCTGGTGCTTCGCCGGGTGGGCATTCCCGAGGCGTGGCGGGGCGGCTGGGGCGCCGGGGTGGTGCTGGCCGCGCTGGTCGCCTTCGAGCCCTCGTTGATCATCCCGGCTCTGCTGCTCGGTGTGCTGGGGGCGGTCCTGCTGCGGCGTACGCCCCGCCGGATCGGCCGGATCGCTATCGCGCTCGGCGTGCCGCTGGTGGTGCTGGCGCCGTGGTGGCCGAGTGTCATCGCGGCCCCCGGCCGGCTGTTCGTCGGACCGGACGCCGCCATGGCCGGGGCACCCGAGGCGCCCGCCGCCTGGTCCCTGCTGCTGGGCCGCCCGTCGGGACCGGGGCTGCCGCCGCTGTGGGTCGGCGCGGTGATCTTCGGCGTGATCTGGTTGGTCGCCCTGCTCGGTCTGGTCCGCCGCTCGGACCGCCGGGCGGTGGTCGCGGCCTGGGTCGTGGCCCTGCTCGGCCTGGCCATGGCCGTCGTGTTGTCCCGGTTGGTGGTCACGGTGCCGCCGGTCGGGACCGAGGTCCGGCCCTGGGTGGGCACGTATCTGCTGATCGCGTTCGCCGCCCTGCTCGTCGGCGGGGGCATCGGGGTCGACGGGCTGGGCCAGGAGATGCGGGAACGCAGCTTCAGCTGGCTGCAGCCCGCCGCGCTGCTCGCGGCCGTCGCGGTCGGCCTGGTCAGCCTGGGCGGGGCCGTCTGGTGGGTGCTGGCCGGGGCCACCGGGCCGATCGACCGGACCCGGCTGAACGCCATCCCGCCGTATGTGCTCAACGGCCTTCGATCGGACCAGCAACCCCGGCTCCTGGCCCTCGACCTGTCCGACGGCACGGCCCGCTACTCGGTGCTGGCCGACGGTCACCTACGGCTGGGCGATGCCGACCGCGGTGGGCCCTTCGGTGGGTCGCGGACCGCCCGGGAGCAGGTCAACGACCTGGTGGTGCGGCTCGTCGCCGGCACCGCCGACCGCGACATCACGCCCCAGCTGGCGTCCCTGGGCATCGGCTACATCTGGGTGACCGGGGCCGAGGAGGAGACCCTGTCCCGGATCGACAACACCCCCGGCCTGGGCACCGCGAGCGGTGTCGAGGGAAACACCGTCTGGCAGCTGAGCCCGGCGGTCGCTCGGCGCACCCTGGCCGAGGACGGCGGAACGCAGCCCGTCGGACGGGCGCCCGCATCGGTCCCGCCGGGTCCGGCCGGCCGGCTGTTGCGCCTCGGGGAGGCGGCGGACCCGCGCTGGACCGCGACCCTGGACGACCGGCCGCTGGCCCCGGCGACCGACGGCTGGCAACAGGCCTTCGAGGTGCCGGCCGACGCCGGCCTGGTCCGCTGGTCTCTCCCGGCCCCGACCGGTTGGCTGCTGGCCGGTCAGGGCGTCGCGCTGCTGGTGGCGGCGGTGCTGGCCGCCCCGGGCGTACGCCGTCCGGAGGTTCGCGACCCCACCAAGTCGGCCCGGCGGGCCGCGACCCTGTCGGAGCTGGCCTGATGGCGGACCTCAACGTAGGGCCCGGTCCGGGCCGGCGCCGGATCCTCACCCTGGTGGCAGTGGCAGTGGGTCTGTTGCTGATCGGGATCGGCGGCAGCGTGGTGGACGCCGTCGAACCGCCGTTCCGGCCCTCTCCGATTCCCCTGGTCGGCCGGACCACCACGATCTGCACCGCGACGAAACCGGCCGAGGGCAATGCGACCGCCCAGGTCGCCGCCGTGGTGAGCCGGCAGGCCCCGGGCCGGGAGGGCGAGCTGACCGGTACGTCGCTGGCCGGTGGGAAGCCCAGCCTGACCGTCACCGAGCAGGGCAAGGCGCAGCAGATCGGCGGCGTTTCGGAGCCGGTCGTGATGACCGGGGTGGGCGTGATGGCCACGGCCAGCAGCGCCGCGGTGTTCAACGTGTCGATCGAGGGCGTGGACGCCGGCTTGATGGCGGCGCCCTGCGTGACGCCGGGCACCACCCACTGGTTCACCGGGCTGGGGGCCACCGAGAGCGACCGCACGGAGCTGGTGCTGAGCAACGCCGACGACTCCCAGGCCTCGGTGGACCTGCGGTTCTACGGGCGGGACGGCCGGGTCGTGGTGCCCGGCAGCCCGGGCCTGGTGATCGAGGCACGCCAGACGATCACCGTCGCTCTGTCCGGCCTGGTCGATGTGGAAGGACCGCTCGCGGTGGCCATCCAGGCCGACCAGGGCCGGGTCAGCGCCGTGGCCAAGCGCAACCGGGCCTCGGGAGCGAGGCCGATCGGCGCGGACTGGCAGCTGCCGAGCCCGGCCCCCGCGCCGGCCATGGTCATCCCCGGAGTGCCGGAGGACGCCGGTGCCCGCGAGCTGGTGGTGACCAACCCGGGCCCGGTGCGGGCCAGCGTCGCCGTCTCGGTGCTCGGCCTGCAGGGCCCGTACGCGCCGATCGGGGCCGAGACTGTCGAGGTGGCGGCCGAGAGCTCGGCCACGGTCGACCTGGCGGAGGGGCTCGCCGGCGAAGCCGCCGCGATCAAGCTGACCAGCGACCAGCCAGTGACCGGCGCGGTGGTTTCCAGCAGCCGGCGCGAGGGGGCCCAGGCCGATCTCGCGGTCCAGTCCGGCGCGCTTCCGCTGGTGCGGACGGGAGTGAGTGCGCTGGCCACCACCCGGGCCGGCGACGGCGAGCTGGTGCTGAGCAACACCGGGACCACGGACGCCGCGGTGTCGTTCGAGGTGCTGAGCTACGACGGGGTGGTGCTGGGGACCGACGACGTGCTGCTCGGCCCGGACAGCACGGCCACCCGGCGACTGTCGGCCCCGCCGCCGTCCTACGTGGTGGTCCGGGTGCCGAACGGGTCCGCGGTGGTCGGCGGAGTGGTGCTCACCCAGCCCGAGGGCAAGGTGGCGGGTCTGGCCACGGTCCCGCTGACCTCCCCTGACGTCGCCAGCCGGGCCCCGGCGACCCAGGTCGACCCCGCCGTCGGCCGCTGAGCCAGCATCCCCGACCGCAGCGTTCAGGTTTCCGGGCCCGTCGCCCGACTGAGCTGCCCGGAAACCTGAAGACTGCGGATCAGTCGTCGTCGTCGAAGCCGGCCCCGTCCGGGTCGATCTCGTCCACGCTGCGCCCGGTCAGGGCGGACAGCTGCTCCACGATGGTTCGGTAGACAAGGATTCGCAGGCCGCGGCGGCTGGCGGCTCGGTGCTCCAGCGGGCGCCGGTAGACCACCACCTGAGCCGGCCGGTCCGGCGTGCCGTCCAGCGCGGCGGCCAGCGGCACCCGGTCCGGCGACCAGGCGAGGTCGAACTGGGGCACGTCCTGGACCCCGACGGTGATCCCGCGCAAAGCCTCCGGGCATTGCCGGCTGATCCGGTCCACCGAGGCCTGCACCGCGTCATGGAAGAAGTCCAGCCGACTGGTCGGGTGGGGCGGCTGGGCCCGCCGCCGACTCAGCGGGCTCGACATGGCCAGCGGCCCGCGGAGACCCCGGCCGTGCCGGTCCCGGCGGCTGCTCATCTGATCCGCACCTCGCGCCCGCTCGGGACCTTCGGATCCCGCTCGTCCTCGTCCACCAGTCGAGCCTACGGCGTTGCTCCCACGCCAGGTGCTTCGCGGACAGTAGCGTCACCCGGGTGGGGGCGCGGCGATGTTCACGGGCGGGCTGCCCGAAGCCGGCGACCGCGACCTTGACCTACGCCTACCGCGACTCGACGGCGGTGCTCGGCCCGCTGGCCAGCCGCTCCGAGCCGCACGGCTACGACCTGTGTCAGATCCACGCCCAGACCCTGTCGGCACCTCGAGGCTGGGAGGTGATCCGGCTCGCGGTCGAGGAGCCCGTCGGGCCCAGCACCGACGACCTGCTCGCCCTGGCCGATGCCGTCCGCGAGGTCGGGCTGTCCTACGACCCGCCGCCCGGGTCGGAGCGGGGAGCGGAGCCGCGCCGGAACGGGATCGTGGAGCTGGGTCGGCGCGGTCATCTGACCGTCCTGGCCGACCCCGGGGTGTGATGCGATAGGCGAAGAGGCCGCCGATGACGGCGCGACACCTTAGGATCGCCGCGATGATCACGCGGGAAATCTTCAAGGCCAACGACATCCGTGGCGTCACCGAGGGTCCGGACCGGCAGTGGGACGCTGCCGGGGCGTACGCGATCGGGGCGGCCCTGGTCGACACGCTGGATCTGAACGCCGCCGAGGGCGCCCTGGTCCTCGGCCGGGACATGCGGGTCAGCGGGCCGCAGATGTCGGCTGCCTTCATCGACGGCGTTCGCAGTCGCGGTGCCGACGTGGTGGATATCGGTCTGGCCAGCACCGACCAGCTCTGGTTCGCCTCCGGTCGGTTGGGCCTGCCGGGGGCGATGTTCACCGCCAGTCACAACCCGGCGGAGTACAACGGGATCAAGTTCTGCCTGGCCGGCGCCCGGCCGATCGCGCCGGCGCAGCTGGTCGAGATCGCCGACCGGGCGCTGGCCGGCGAGCCGGTCCCCGCGTCTGCGCGGGGCGAGTGCAGCGAGATGGACCTGCTTCCCGCGTACGCCGATCACCTGCACTCGCTGGTCGACCTGACCGGGATCCGTCGGCTCACCGTGGTGGTCGATGCCGGGAACGGCATGGCGGGGCACACGATGCCCGCGGTTCTCGGTGTGGTCGACCTGGACCTGATCGGGCTCTACACCGACCCTGACGGGACGTTCCCCAACCACCAGCCCAACCCGTTGGAGCCGGAGAACCTGCTCGACGCCCAGGCCGCCGTCGTGGAGCACGCTGCCGACCTGGCGCTGGTCTTCGACGGGGATGCCGACCGCTGCTTCATCATCGATGAGCGCGGCCAGGTGGTGACTCCGTCGGCGGTGACGGCGATGATCGCCAGTCAGGAGCTGGCCCGCGAGCCGGGGGCGACGATCGTGGTCAACAAGATCACCTCCTGGACGGTGCCGGAGGTGGTGGGGGAGACCGGCGGGCAGATCGTGATCACCAAGGTCGGGCACACCTTCGTCAAGGCCGCGATGGCCGAGCGGGAGGCGATCTTCGGCGGCGAGCACTCAGCGCACTACTACTTCCGGGACTTCTGGGGCGCCGACACCGGGATGCTGGCCGCGCTGCACGTCCTCGCCCTGGCCGGCCGCTCGGACCGGCCGCTGTCGGAGCTGGTCGCCCGGTTCGACCGGTACGCCGCCTCCGGGGAGATCAACAGCCGGGTTCCCGACCAGCAGGCGGCCCTTCACAAGGTGGCGGCCGCCTTTGCCGGTCGTGGCACCCAGGACTGGCTGGACGGACTGACCGTGGCCGGGTCCGACTGGTGGGTCAACGTCCGGCCCAGCAACACCGAGCCGTTGCTCCGGCTCAACGTGGAGGCGCGCCGCGAGTCGGACATGGTCGCGCTCCGGGACGAGACGTTAGGTTTGATCCGGTCCACATAAGCAAGGGGGGCGACCCCCTTGGACCCCCGCGGCGCGCCAAAGACACACGGGCGCGCGCCCGACATGCGACCCGAGGAGGATAGGAATGGCGGTGGAACTGGCGCCGGAGCTGCTCGAGATCCTGGCCTGTCCCAACTGTCACGGCGCGCTCGCCGTCGACCACGACCGCGACGAGCTGGTCTGCCTCGGCCCCGACTGCGGGCTGGCCTACCCGGTCCGCCAGGGGATCCCCGTGCTGCTGATCGACGAGGCCCGTCGCCCCGACGCCTCGTGATCTTCGACGACTTCCGCCTGGAGGACCGGAGCGCTCTGGCCACGGCGGACCCGATCCTGCGCCGACTGGCCGAGGCGGGCGCCCGGGTGCGGGTCGAGACCGCTGGCTCGCGGGAACCGATCACCGGTCTGCGCGGACTGCCCCGGCCCCGGGCGGTGGTCGCCGCCGGCAGCGAGGCGCGGTTCATCCGGGCGATGCTGGAGCCGGTGTGCCCGGTGCCCTTCATGGCGTGGCCGACGCACGGCCTGCCCGGGTGGGTGGGCGCCCTGGACTTGGTGGTGGTGATGGCCAGCGAGGGCGCCTCGCCCGGCCTGGTGGCCACGGTCCATGAGGCCGTCCGGCGGGGGGCGCAGCTGCTGATCGCCTGCCCGGCGGCGTCGATGATCGCCGAGCACGCCGGGTCGCGCTCGACGGTACTGCTGCCGACCGCGACCGCCGACCCGCTGGCCGCGGCCATCGTCGTGCTCGACGGCCTGCACGAGATGCAGCTCGGGCCGGACGTCTATCCCGAGGCCGTGGCCGACGCCATGGACCAGGTGGCCGAGGACTGCTCGCCCTACGCCGACGTCTCCGAGAACCCGGCCAAGGACCTGGCCCTCGGCCTGGCCGATGCCCAGCCGCTGGTCTGGGGCGGCTCGGTGCTGGCCGCTCGAGCCAGCCGACGGATCGCCGAGGCGCTGCGGGCGGGCAGCGGCCGGGCGGCCCTGGCCGCCGACGCGGACGCGCTGCTCACCGTGCTGGAGTCGGTCACACCGCGTGACCCGTTCGCCGACCCGTTCACCGACGGCCTGTCCGCGGACCGGCGGCCCGCCCTGATCATGCTGGACGACGGCAACCACGACGGGATGATCCGCTCCGACCACACCCGGCTGGCCGTCGCCGCCGAGCGCAACGACGTACGCGTCTGTCCCATCGCCCACCTGACCGGTTCGGACGTGGAGCGCTACGCCGCCCTGCTGCAGACCGGGATGTACGCCGCCGTCTATCTGTCGGTCGGTCTCGGCCGGACCGCCGAGGGCTGACCATTCGCGAGCGGTCTGGCAGGATCGACCCGTGAGTACCGAGGGGGGCACGAAGGCCGTCGTCGCGGCCCTGACTGCCAACATCTTCATTGCCGTCACCAAGTTCGGGGCCTGGGTGCTGACCGGCGCCTCCTCGATGCTGGCCGAGGCCATCCACTCGGTGGCCGACTCCGGCAACCAGGTGCTGCTGCTCGTCGGCGGGAAGAAGGCCACCCGGGCCGCGACGCCGGAGCACCCGTTCGGCTACGGCCGCGAGCGGTATCTGTTCGCCTTCATCGTCGCCGTGGTGCTGTTCAGCGTCGGCGGGCTGTTCGCCCTGTACGAGGCGTACCACAAGTACGAGGAGGTGCATTCCGGGGCGCCCAACGAGCTGCTCGAGGGGCGCTGGTGGTGGGTGCCGCTGATCGTGCTGACCGCCGCGATAATCGCCGAGACCTTCTCCTTCCGGACCGCGATCCTCGAGTCCAACAAGGTGCGCGGCCGGCAGGCCTGGACCCGGTTCATCCGCTCGGCCAAGGCTCCGGAGCTGCCGGTGATCCTGCTGGAGGACTTCGCGGCGCTGCTCGGCCTGGTCTTCGCCCTCTTCGGGGTGGGCATGTCACTGCTCACCCACAACGGCTACTGGGACGTCGTCGGCACCGCGCTGATCGGCCTGCTGCTGGTGATGGTGGCGATCACCCTGGCCGTGGAGACCAAGAGCCTGCTGCTCGGCGAGGCCGCCGGGCCGGAAACGGTCGCCCGGATCGAGCAGGCCCTCAACGGGACGGCCGGCGTGGAGCAGGTGATCCACATGAAGACCCTGCACCTGGGACCTGAGGAGATCCTGGTCGCGGCGAAGATCGGGGTGAGCGCCACGGCCAACGCCGACGAGGTGGCGGAGACCATCGACCGGGCGGAGGTGGCGATCCGGGAGGCCGAGCCCATGGTCACCGCCCTCTACCTGGAGCCGGACATCTTCAAGGAGGGCTACGTGCCTGCCGCCCGGCCGGAACGACCGGGCGCCCCCAGCCACTGACCTGTTCGTGCTCTTCTCGCACCCGTCGCGCTCTACTGCTGCCGTCGTCGTCGCACTTCGCGGACGGAAGAACGCCCTCCGCTCATCGCTCCTCCGATCGGCACCCGAGCGCTCCTCCGATGCTCGAAGGGCAGCGCGGTGGAGCCTGTCACGACCGCCCGGAGTGTGACAGCGGACAACGACGGCGGCAGCATCGCCTAGGCTGACCCCCATGGATTTTCGCGTTGCCGACCTGACCCTGGCCGACTTCGGCCGCAAGGAGATCAGTCTGGCCGAGCACGAGATGCCGGGGCTGATGGCGATGCGGGCCAAGTACGGCGAGAGCAAGCCGCTGGCCGGAGCCAAGGTCGCGGGCTCGCTGCACATGACCGTGCAGACCGCGGTGCTGATCGAGACTCTGGTCGCCCTCGGCGCTGACGTGCGCTGGGCCAGCTGCAACATCTTCTCCACCCAGGACCACGCCGCCGCGGCGGTGGTGGTCGGACCCAACGGCACCCTCGACGACCCTCAGGGCGTCCCGGTGTTCGCCTGGAAGGGCGAGACGCTCGAGGAGTACTGGGACTGCATCGAGCAGATCCTGGCCTGGCCGGACGACGAGCTCGCCAACATGATCCTCGACGACGGCGGTGATGCCACTCTGCTGGTGCACAAGGCCGTCGAGTACGAGAAGAACGGCGAGGTGCCCGAGCCGACCGAGGAGGACTCGGCGGAGTGGAAGGTCGTCCTCGAGCTCATCCGCAAGTCCCTGGCCGAGGGCCGGTCCTGGGTCGAGGTGGCCAACGCCATTCGCGGCGTGACCGAGGAGACCACCACCGGCGTCCACCGGCTGTACGAGATGCTGCGGGCCAACGCACTGCTGTTCCCGGCGATCAACGTCAACGACTCGGTGACCAAGTCGAAGTTCGACAACAAGTACGGCGTCCGGCACTCCCTGATCGACGGCCTCAACCGGGCCACCGACGTGCTGATCGGCGGCAAGGTGGCGGTGGTCTGCGGCTACGGCGACGTGGGCAAGGGCTGCGCGGAGTCCCTCCGCGGTCAGGGCGCCCGGGTGATCATCACCGAGGTCGACCCGATCTGCGCGCTGCAGGCGGCGATGGACGGGTACCAGGTCGCCACCCTGGAGGACGTGCTGCCGTACGCGGACATCTACGTCACCGCGACCGGCTGCCTGGACGTCATCACCGCGGAGCAGATGAGCCGGATGAAGCACCAGGCGATCGTGTCCAACATCGGTCACTTCGACAACGAGATCGACATGGCCGGGCTGGCCGCCTACCCCGGGGCGAAGAAGATCAACATCAAGCCTCAGGTGGACGAGTGGCGGTTCCCGGAAACCGAGGACGGCCGCGAGGAGCGCTCGGTGATCGTGCTCAGCGAGGGCCGGCTGATGAACCTCGGCAACGCCACCGGCCACCCGAGCTTCGTGATGAGCAACTCCTTCACCAACCAGGTGATGGCCCAGATCGAGCTGTTCACCAAGCCCGACGACTACCCGCTCAGCGTGTACGTGCTGCCCAAGCACCTGGACGAGGAGGTTGCGCGGCTGCACCTCGGCGCGCTGGGCGTGCGGCTGACCGAGCTGACGCCCAAGCAGGCGAACTACCTCGGGGTGCCGGTCGGCGGGCCCTTCAAGACGGATCATTACCGCTACTGAGGCACTCCACTGATGCCCGGATGAGGACACCGTGAGCATCAAGGTCGCGCTCGAGCACCGGACGACCTACACCTTCGACCGGCCGATCGGGATCGGCCCACACGTGATCCGGCTTCGGCCGGCTCCGCACACGCGGACCCCGATCGAGGCGTACACGCTGCAGATCTCGCCCGGCGAGCACTTCCTCAACTGGCAGCAGGACCCGTTCGGCAACCATCTGGCCCGGGTGGTGTTCCCAGGTAGGTCCGCCGAACTGGACGTCACCGTCGGGATGGTCGCGGACCTGCAGGTGATCAACCCGTTCGACTTCTTCGTGGAGCCGTACGCCGAGCGCTTCGGCTTTCGCTACCCGCCGGAGCTGGCTGCGGACCTGCGGCCCTACCTGGAGGCCTCCGGCGACACCGCGGGCCCGGTCCTGGACGAGTGGCTGGCCGAGCGGCCGGCGACCGACTTCACCGACCAGACCACCGTTGGCGTCCTCGGCGCCCTCAACGCCGCCGTGCACGGCGACGTCGCGTACTCGCTGCGGATGGAGCCCGGGGTGCACACCCCGGACGAGACACTGACCGCCCGCGTCGGGTCCTGCCGGGACTCGGCCTGGCTGCTGGTCACCACGCTCCGGCACTTCGGGATCGCCGCCCGCTTCGTCTCCGGATACCTCGTCCAGCTGGCGCCCGACGTCCCGCCGCGGGAGGGTCCGGCCGGGACGCTGTCCGATGCCGGGGGGACATCCCCCGAACCCCACGGGCCGGGAGAGGACATGACCGACCTGCACGCCTGGGCCGAGGCGTACGTCCCGGGCGCCGGCTGGATCGGGCTCGACCCGACGTCGGCCCTGTTCGCGGCCGAGGGCCACATCCCGCTGGCGGCGACCCCGCACCCGTCGTCGAGTGCACCGATCACCGGCGCGACCGAGCAGTCGCAGACCACGATGAGCTACCGCAACACCGTGGTCCGGATCGCCGAGCCGCCCCGGGTCACCCGGCCCTACACGCCGGCCCAGGTCGCCCACCTGGACCGGCTCGGTCAGCAGGTCGACGAGCGGCTCACGGCCGGCGGGCTGGAGCTCACGATGGGCGGCGAGCCCACCTTCGTCTCGGCCGACGACATGGTCACGCCACAGTGGCGGGTGGACGCCGACGGTCCGGAGAAGCGCGTGCTGGCCAACCGGCTGGCCGGCGTGCTCGCCGACCGCTACGCCAAGGGCGGGCTGACCCAGCGCGGACAGGGCAAGTGGTATCCCGGCGAGGACCTGCCGCGCTGGCAGATCGGACTGATCTGGCGGGCCGACGAACAGCCGCTGTGGAGCGACCCGGCGCGGCTGGCCGATCCGCACGACGAGACCGCCGCGGTTCCCGACGCGCCGGACCGGGCGGCGGCGCTGGCCCGGGCGCTGGCCGCCGATCTCGGGTTGCCCGAGAGCCAGCTGCGGCCCTGCTACGAGGACCCGCTGGCGCGGCTGCTGAGCGAGGTCAGCCGGCCGGAGGGGCTCCCGTCGAGCACCGAGCTCGAGCATCCCGGTCCTCGCCTCGTCGCCGAGCTGGACCGGGCCGAGGCCGAGCCGGCGGCCTGGGCGCTGCCGCTGGTGCCGTCCTGGTTCGGCGACGGCTGGGCCAGTCCGGACTGGCGGACCCGGCGCGGCCGTCTGGTGCTGGTTCCCGGCGAGTCGCCGGCCGGGGCGCGGCTGCCGCTCGGCTCGCTGTCCTGGCGGGATCCGGACTATCCCGGCGAGCAGTCCTACCTCCGGGCCGAGCCGGACCTGACGACCTCGGAGGCGCCGCGCGCGGTGGTGGTCGAGGCGAGCGAGATCGAGGCGCGGACGGCGTTGGTGGTGGAGGCCCGGGCCGGGTTC
>DASQVF010000506.1:0-2574 GCA_035640915.1 Propionibacteriaceae bacterium | reverse complement strand
TTCGCGGCCGTCAGCCCGCAGCTCTTCGACCGGGCGCAGGCCGGCGGCTCCCTGCTCGAGCACGCCCGGGCGGCGGTCGGCGGACCGGACCAGGGGCCGGTCTTCGCCGGCCTGGCCGGGGGAGTCGCCGGCCTGGCCGGCGCCCTGTCGGCCGACCTGGAGGGAACGGGGGTCCGGCTGCGGCTCGGCGCCACGGTGCGAAGGATCGACCGGGTGACCGGAGGGTTCCGGCTGACCACCGGACCGTCAGCGGAGCCGGAGACGATCGCCGCCGATGCGGTGCTGCTCGCGCTCCCCGCCGGACCGGCCGGCCGGCTGCTGGCCGACCTGGGGGGAACGGCGACTGACTTGGCCGGCGTCCCCTACGCCTCGGTCGCGGTGGTCACCCTGGTGGTCCGCGGGCTGGGGGAGCACGGCTCCGGGATCCTGGCTCCGCCGGGGGAGCAGCCGACCATCAAGGCGTTGACCTACTCGGGCGCCAAGTGGGCCTGGGTCGCCGCGGCCGCCGCCGCGACCTGGGGCGACGAGGTCGAGGTGGTCCGGGCCAGTCTCGGCCGGGCCGGCGACGCCGCGGCGCTGCAGCTCGACGACCGAGCACTGCTCGCGCGGACCTTCGCCGAGGCCCGGACCGTTCCCGGCTGGGCCGGTGCCGAGCTCGTCACCGGAGCGGTCACCCGGTGGGGTGGCGCGCTGCCGCAGTACCGCGTCGGCCACCGTGACCTCGTCGCCCGGTTGCGGAACGACCTGGTCGCCGTGCCCGGACTGGCCGTAGCCGGCGCGGCGCTGGACGGCGTCGGCATCGCGGCCTGCCTGGGGTCGGCGTACGCGGCCGTGGCCAAGATCACCGCCGACCTCGGCGGCGGGAATGGCAGGATCGAGCCGTGAAGGCGCGGGAGATCAACGACACCATCCGCTACACGATGTGGTCGGTGTTCCGGCGTGACGGCGCTCTGGACGACTCGCCGACGGAGACCGCCGACGCGGCGCTGCGCGCCATCGAGCGGGCGACCCGGGGCGAGGACCTGGTGATCCGCGGCTGGTACGACGTCGGCGGGTTGCGGGCCGATGCCGACCTGATGGTGTGGTGGCACGCGCCGAGCTCGGACACCCTGCAGGACGCCTACCACGCACTGCGCCGCAGCAGCGTGGGCACGAAGCTGGCGCCCGTCTGGTCCCAGATGGCCCTGCACCGGCCGGCCGAGTTCAACAAGGGGCACGTGCCGGCGTTCATGGCCGACGAGGCACCGGCGACGTACCTGTGCGTCTATCCGTTCGTCCGCTCCTACGAGTGGTACCTGCTGCCCGACGAGGAGCGGCGGACCATGCTGACCGAGCACGGCATGCTCGCCCGGCCCTACCCCGACGTACGCGCCAACACGGTGTCGTCGTTCGCCCTCGGCGACTACGAGTGGATCCTGGCCTTCGAGGCCCCCGAGCTGCACCGGATCGTCGACCTGATGCGGGCGCTGCGGGCGGCTGCGGCACGGCGGCACACCCGCGAGGAGGTGCCGTTCTACACCGGCCGCCGCCGCGACCTGGCCGACATCCTCACCCTCTGGTGACTGCTGCCGCCTCCGACGGAACCTACGTTTACGTAGGTTCCGACCCCTCTGCGTAGGTTGCAACCCAGGTAAAGGGCCCGCAACCTACGTATACGTAGGTTGCGGCCCAGGCGAGGGGGCGGGCCAGGCGCGGGGGTTGGACCACCCGGTTACTCGGCGGGGACCAGCTTCAGCGAGATCGAGTTGATGCAGTAGCGGTCGTCGGTCGGGGTGTCGTAGCCCTCGCCGGAGAACACGTGGCCGAGGTGGGAGTCGCAGGCCGCGCAGCGGACCTCGACCCGCCGCATGAACATGCTGTTGTCCTCGATCAGCTTCACCCGGTCACCGGCCAGCGGAGCGAAGAAGGACGGCCAGCCGCAGTGCGAGTCGAACTTCTCCGCGCTGCGGAACAGCTCGGTGCCGCAGGCCCGGCACTGGTAGACGCCGACGGTCTTGGTGTCGGTGTACTCGCCGGTGAACGCTCGCTCGGTGCCGGCCTCCCGCAGCACCTTGTACTCGGCGCGGCTGAGCTGTGCCCGCCACTCCTCCTCGGACTTGACGATCTTGCCGACATTGGCGGCGGGGTTGCTCTGGATATCAGTCATGGTGATCACTCCTTCGCATCTACCAACAGGCTAGTCATTAGGGTTGTTCCATGCCCGTGCCCGCGGTCGAGCTCCAGGTCGGTGAGCGGACCGTGCGCGTGACCAGCCCGGACAAGCTGTACTTCCCCGACGTCGGCATCACCAAGCTGGAGATGGTCGAGTACGTGATCGCCGTCGGGGACGGCATCTTCGCCGCCCTGCGCGACCGGCCGGTGACGATGGAGCGCTGGCCGGGTGGCTACCGTCCCGACGTCAAGCTGAGCACCCGCAGCGACTCCCACGGCGACGCCTTCTACCAGAAGCGGGCGCCGAGCAAGGGCGTGCCGGACTGGGTCGAGACGGTGCGGATCACCTTCCCGTCCGGACGGACGGCCGACGAGGTGTGCGCCACGGAACTGGCCACCGTGGTCTGGATGGCCAACCTGGGC
>DASQVF010000505.1:0-4491 GCA_035640915.1 Propionibacteriaceae bacterium | reverse complement strand
ACGTGTCCTGGCGCCGGCTGTACGCGGAGGACCTGCCCGCCGACCTGGGGACCTTCCGGCTGATCACGTTCGCCCAGTCCTTCCACTGGATGGACCGGTCGCGGGTCGCCCGGACGGCCTACGACATGCTCACCGTCGACGGCGCCTGTGTCCACGTCCATGCCACCACCCACCGCGGCATCGAGACCGACGCCGAGCTGCCGCTGCCCTCCCCGCCATACGCGGCCCTGGACGAGCTGACCCGGCGCTATCTCGGACCGCCGCCGGTCCGGGACCAGGGGAAGAACGGGGAGGCGGAGATCTACCGCGCCGCCGGGTTCCGCGGCCCGATCCCGATCACCGTGGCCCGGCCGGTCATCACCCGGACCGCGGAGGAGATCATCGCCGCCCATCTATCGCTGTCCAGCTCGACCCCGCACCTGTTCGGGAACCGGCTCGACGCCTTCCTGGCCGAGGCGCGCGCCCTGTTGCGGCAGGCCAGCCCGACCGGAGAGTTCAGCGAGCAGATGCGCGAGATCGCCGCCGACGTCTGGCGGAAATAGGTCCTACCCTGGCCCGGTGACTGAGTCCGGCGACCCATCCGATCCGGTGAGCAAGGGAGGCGTCCCGCCGGAACCGCCGCGGGCGCAGGAACCCACGGGAGCCCCCGATGTGCAGCGGCTGGCCGGGTTGCTGACGGCCACCGGCCCGGCCAGAGAGCTCCGGTCGCCGCTGACCGGGACCGTCGTCGGTGAGCTGCCCACCTCGACGCGAGCCGATGTCGCCGCAGCCGCCGCTCGGGCCCGGGCCGCGCAGCTGGCGTGGGCGGCCCGGCCGATCGAGGAGCGGGCGGACGTGCTGCTCGCCTTCCACGACGCGGTGCTCGATCGGCGGGACCCGCTGATCGACCTGGTCCAGACCGGCGGCGGCAAGGCGCGGCTGAGCGCGACCGAGGAGGTGCTGCACCTCGCGTTGACCGCCCGCTACTACGGGCGGACCGCCCGCCGCCACCTGCACCCCGAGCGGGGCACCGGCCTGGTCCCGATGCTCACCCGGGTCGAGCGGCACTACGTGCCCAAGGGCCTGGTCGGCGTGATCACCCCGTGGAACTACCCGCTGACCATGGCGATCTCCGACGGACTGGCCGCGCTGGTGGCCGGCAACGCGGTGTTGCTCAAGCCGGACGAGAAGACTCCGCTGGTGGCCCTGGCCGCGGTGGAGCTGCTGCACGCGTGCGGTCTGGATCCGGACCTGTGGCCGGTGGTGCACGGCGAGGGCAGCGAGGTCGGGCCGGCGGTGATCGACGTCAGCGACTACGTCTGCTTCACCGGCTCCACCGCCACCGGACGGAAGGTGGCCGCGCAGTGCGCTGAGCGGCTCATCGGCTGCTCGCTGGAGCTCGGCGGCAAGAACCCGTTGCTGGTCCTGGACGACGCCGACCCCGAGGTCACGGCCGAGGGCGTGGTCCGCGCCTGCTTCTCCAACGCCGGCCAGCTCTGCGTGTCCGCGGAGCGGGTCTACGTCGCCGAGCCGGTACGCGACGCGTTCACCGCTGCTTTCGTCCGACGTACAGCGGCCATTCGCCTCGGGTCGACGCTGGACTACGAGAACGACATGTCGGGCCTGATCAACCGCGACCAGCTGGACCGGGTCAGCGCCCATGTCGAGGACGCCCGGGCCAAGGGCGCAACGGTGCTGACCGGTGGTCGCGCCCGTCCCGACCTCGGCGAGCTCTTCTACGAGCCGACCGTGCTCGCCGGGGTGACTCCGGACATGGCCTGCTACGCCGAGGAGACCTTCGGTCCGGTGGTCAGCCTCTACGGCGTGGCCGACGACGACGAGGCGGTGGCCCGGGCGAACGACTCCGAGTACGGGTTGAACGGCAGCGTGTGGACCCGCGACCCGGAGCGTGGTCGACGCGTCGCCGCCCGACTGAGGTGCGGCACGGTGAACGTCAACGAGGGGTTCGGCGCGACCTTCGGCAGCCTGGACGCGCCGATGGGCGGAATGAAGAACTCCGGGATCGGCCGCCGTCAGGGCCGGGACGGGATCCGGCGGTTCGTCGAGGTGCAGTCGATCGCCACCCAGACCGGGCTGCGGCTCGCCCCCAGCCACGGCCTGAATCCCAAGACGTTCGCGGCGGTGATGACCGCGGTGATGCGAGTCCTCAAGGCCGCTGGCCGAGCCTGATCGCCGACACTCCGCCTCGGACCGCAACCTAGGTAAACGTAGGTTGCCGCCCGTCTGCGTAGGTTGCAACCTGCGTAGAGGGGCCGGAACCTGCGTTTACGTAGGTTCCGAGCCGGGACAGGGCCGGGGTGGGCACTACACTCAGCGCTTTCGGGGCCAGCCCTCAGGAGGCGGCGGATGAGTCAGCACAACCACGACCTGGTGGTGGTGATCGACTACGGCGCCCAGTACGCGCAGCTGATCGCGCGGCGGGTCCGGGAAGCGCGGGTCTACTCCGAGATCATGCCGCACACGGCCACGGTGGCCGAGATCACCGCCCGACGGCCCAAAGCGGTGATCCTGTCCGGCGGGCCCCAGTCGGTGTACGCGCCGGGAGCCCCGCAGGTGGATCCGGCGCTGTTCACCGCCGGGGTTCCCGCCTTCGGCATCTGCTACGGGTTCCAGGCCATGGCCCGAGCTCTCGGCGGGGACGTGGCCAAGACCGGGCTGTCGGAGTTCGGGCGGACCGAGGCCACCGTGGCCACGCCGGGGCATCTGCTGGCCGAGGTCCCTCGTTCGCTCCGGGTCTGGATGAGCCACGGCGACTCGGTGGCCGCAGCCCCGGCCGGGTTCACCGCGCTGGCCGGCAGCACCGGAGCGCCGATCGCGGCGTTCGAGGACACGGCCCGAGGGCTGGCCGGCGTGCAGTGGCATCCCGAGGTGCTGCACACCGAGGCGGGGCAGAAGGTGCTGGAGAACTTCCTGTTCGACATCGCCGGCTGCCGCCCGGACTGGACGCCGGCCAACATCGTGGATGAGGCGGTGGCGCAGATCCAGGCCCAGGTCGGCGACAAGAACCTGATCTGCGGCCTGTCCGGCGGCGTCGACTCCGCCGTCGCCGCGGCCCTGGTGCAGCGCGCGGTCGGCAGCCAGCTGACCTGCGTCTTCGTCGACCACGGGCTGCTGCGCCTCGGCGAGGCCGAGCAGGTGGAGCGGGACTTCGTCGCCGCCACTGGGGTGGACCTGAAGGTGGCCGACGCTGCCGACCAGTTCCTGACCGCCCTGGCCGGGGTGACCGAGCCGGAGACCAAGCGCAAGATCATCGGTCGGGAGTTCATCCGCACCTTCGAGGCCGCGGCCCGGGAGGTGGTGGGGGAGACCGGCGAGGTCGAGTTCCTGGTCCAGGGCACCCTCTATCCGGACGTGGTGGAGTCCGGCGGCGGCGAGGGCGCCGCCAACATCAAGAGCCACCACAACGTAGGGGGATTGCCGGCCGACCTGCAGTTCCGGCTGGTGGAGCCGCTGCGCACACTGTTCAAGGACGAGGTGCGGGCGGTGGGCGAGCAGCTGGGGCTGCCGGTGGAGATGGTCTGGCGGCACCCGTTTCCCGGCCCCGGTCTGGCCATTCGGATCGTCGGCGAGGTGACCCGGGAGCGACTGGACGTGCTCCGGGAGGCCGACGCCATCGCCCGGGCCGAGGTGACCGCGTCCGGCCTGGACCGCGACATCTGGCAGTTCCCGGTCGTGCTGCTGGCCGACATCCGCTCGGTCGGGGTGCAGGGCGACGGGCGGACGTACGGCCATCCGGTCGTGCTGCGACCGGTCACCAGCGAGGACGCGATGACCGCGGACTGGGGCCGGCTGCCGTACGAGGTGCTGGAGAGGATCAGCACCCGGATCACCAACGAGGTCCGCGAGGTCAATCGGGTGGTGCTGGACATCACCAGCAAGCCACCGGGCACCATCGAGTGGGAGTGACCCCGCTTCCCACTCGTCAGCGTGCCCGGTTGCTGTAGCGGCCACCCGCCCTGGCAACTCGGTGGGGATAGGCGACCCTTCGACCTAGACTGACCAGCGCAAACACCGCCTGCCCGCAAAGGATCGACCCGTGTCCGAGAACGCCCGCCCCGACTCCGCCACCAGCCTGACCGGCACCGCCCGGGTCAAGCGCGGGATGGCCGAGATGCTCAAGGGCGGCGTGATCATGGACGTGGTCACCCCGGAACAGGCCAAGATCGCCGAGGACGCCGGCGCGGTGGCGGTGATGGCCCTGGAGCGGGTGCCCGCCGACATCCGGGCACAGGGCGGGGTGTCGCGGATGAGCGACCCCGACATGATCGACGGCATCATCGCCGCGGTGTCCATCCCGGTGATGGCCAAGGCCCGGATCGGGCACTTCGTCGAGGCCCAGGTGCTGCAGGCGCTCGGCGTCGACTACGTCGACGAGTCCGAGGTGCTCACACCGGCCGACTACGCCAACCACATCGACAAGTGGGCCTTCACCGTCCCGTTCGTCTGCGGCGCCACCAACCTGGGCGAGGCGCTGCGCCGGATCACCGAGGG
>DASQVF010000504.1:0-5195 GCA_035640915.1 Propionibacteriaceae bacterium | reverse complement strand
TCGTCGCTGTCCAGCCGTCCGGTGACCAGCTGGACCTCGATGTCGTCGGGGCTCAGCTCGCCCAGCCGGACGAGCGACGCGACGTGGATCTTGGTGCCCACCTCGACCTGGTCACCGTCGAGCGACTCGACGTGGTCCACGGCCACCTGGTCCCAGGCCGCCCGGACCTTGGCCTTCCACGCCGCGAGGGCCGCCGCGCCACCCTGCGCCGTCTCCACCTGCGCCGCGGAGGCCGCGGCCGGCGCGTAGAGGTCGGTCACGTAGTCGCGAACCATCCGTGACGCCAGCACCTTGGGACCGAGGCCGGCGATGGTCTCGCGAATCATCTGGATCCAGCGCTCCGGCAGGCCGTCCGGGCCGCGCTCGTAGAACCGGGGCACGACCTCCTCGGAGATGATGTCGTAGAGGGCCTTCGCCTCCAGGTCGTCCCGTCGGTCCGGGTCGTCGATCCCCGAGGCCGACGGGATCTCCCAGCCGAACGCCGGGTCGAACCACTCGTCCCACCAGCCGTCCCGGATCGAGAGGTTGGCCGCCCCGTTCAACGCAGCCTTCATGCCGGAGGTGCCGCAGGCCTCGTACGGACGGAGCGGGTTGTTCATCCACACGTCGCAGCCCGGGTAGAGCGGCTTGGCCATCCCGATGTCGTAGTCGGGCAGGAATACGATCCGGTGCCGGACCGCCGGATCGTCGGCGAACTGCACCATCTGCTGGATCAGCGCCTTGCCGCCCTCGTCGGCGGGGTGGGACTTGCCGGCGATCAGAATCTGGATCGGCCGCTCCGGGTCGGTGAGCAGGGACTTGAGCCGCTCCGGATCGCTCAGCATCAGGGTCAGCCGCTTGTACGAGGGCACCCGGCGGGCGAAGCCGAAGGTGACGACGTCCGGATCCAGCACGTCGTCGACCCAGTCGGTCGGCAGCCCGCGGTTGGCACTGCTGGCCGCCAGCCGCTCCCGGGCCATCGTGATCAGCTCACTGCGCAGGTTGCGCTTGAGCGCCCAGATCGTGTAGCTGTCCACGTCGGCCAGGGCGTTCCAGTCGTAGCCGTCGATCACCGACTCTGCGGTGCTGCCCGTCGGCGCCTCGAGCAGGTCGAGCAGGTCGCGGTGCACCCAGGTCGGATGGTGTACGCCGTTGGTCACCGACGTGATCGGGATCTCGCTGGTGTCGAAGTCGGGCCACAGCCCCGAGAACATCTCCCGGGAGACCTCGCGGTGCAGTGAGGACACCCCGTTGGCCCGCTGGCCCAGTCGGAACCCCATCACGGCCATGTTGAACTTGCTCGGGTCGCCGCCCTCGTAGTCCTCGGCGCCGAGAGCGAGGATCCGGTCCAGCGGCACGGCGCCGAAGGTGCTGAACTGGTTCACGATCAGCTCGCGCGGGAACCGGTCGATCCCGGCCGGCACCGGGGTGTGGGTGGTGAACACCGTGCCGGCCCGGCTCCGCTCCAGGGCGGTGTCGAAGTCCATCCCCTCATCCAGGTACTCGCGGATCCGCTCCAGGCCGAGGAACCCGGCGTGCCCCTCGTTGAGGTGGAACACCTGCGGGGCCGGCGTGCCGGTGATCGCGCAGTAGGCCCGGATCGCCCGTACGCCACCGACGCCGAGCAGCACCTCCTGGGCCAGCCGGTGGTCCGTGCCGCCGCCGTAGAGCCGGTCGGTCACCTCCCGCTCGTAGCCGGCGTTCTGCTCCACGTCGGAGTCGAGCAGCAGCAGCGGGATCCGGCCGACCTGAGCCAGCCAGACCTGCGCGTACAGGGTCCGCTCGGCCAGTGGCACCTCGATCCGCACGGCAGACCCGTCCGGCCCGTGCAGCAGGGTCAGCGGCAACGAGTGCGGGTCGAGCAGCGGGTAGCGCTCCTGCTGCCAGCCCGCCAGGTTCAACGACTGCCGGAAGTAGCCGGCCCGGTAGAGCAGCCCCACGCCGATCACCGGCACGCCCAGGTCGCTCGCCGACTTGAGGTGGTCGCCGGCCAGGATGCCCAGCCCGCCGGAGTACTGCGGCAGCACCTCGGTGATGCCGAACTCCGGGGAGAAGTAGCCGACCGAGGTGGGAGCGGCCGGATTCTCGGCGGCGTAGCCCTGGTACCACAGCTCGCCGGTGAGGTACTCCTCCAGGTCGGCCGTCACCATGCGCAGGCTCTTGGTGAACTTCCTGTCCGCCGCCAGCATCTGCAACCGCTCGACCGAGACGTCGGCCAGCAGTCGGATCGGATCGCCACCGGAGCTGTCCCAGACCTTCGGGTCGATCGACCGGAACAGGTCCTGAGTGTCGGTGTGCCAAGACCAGCGCAGGTTGCGGGCCAGCTCCCCCAGGGGCTTCAGCACCTCCGGCAGGACGGGGCGGACGTTGAACCGTCGAATTGCACGCACCCGCCCAACCTAGCGTTCGTGACCTGGTCAATTGAGGCCTGTGGCCGCACTGGACTGGCCCACCGGGGGTCGAGATGTCGGCATCCCGTCGATAGGTTGGCCACGTGACGGCCACCAACGCAGGACCCACGCCCGGCAAGGCTAGCCCCGCCGCCGAGACGGCGGAGCCCACGATTCCGTCGACGGTCACCGTCAGTCCGCCCGAGCTCGGCACACTGATCGACCGGATCCCGGTGGTGAAGGTCGCACCGGTCATCGAGGGCGGCGCCTACCCCGCCAAGGCGACGGTCGGCGAGTCCTTCCCGATCCGGGCCCAGGTCTTCCGGGAGGGACACGACGCGGTCAACGCCTCGGTGGTGCTGACCAACCCGCAGGGCGCCGAGACCCGGTTCCCGATGCACCGGACCACGCCGGCCGGGTTCGACTGGTGGACAGCCGCAGTCCGGCTCGACATCGAAGGCCCGTGGACGTTCCGGGTCGAGGGCTGGAGCGACCCCTGGGAGACCTGGGTGCACACCGCCGAGATCAAGATCCCGGCCGGGATCGATGTGGCGCTGGTCTGCACCGAGGGCAAGGAGCTGTTCACCGCATCGGCCGACCGGGCCTCGGCGGCCGGCGACACCCAGACGGCGGCCATGCTGCGCGGGTCGGCCAAGAGTCTGGACTCCGGGCAGCAGGTCGAGGACCGGCTCGAGGTGGTGCTGGCCGACGACGTACGCGCGGCGATGGTCACCTACGGACCCCGCGAGCTCGTCTCGCCCTCCCCCGACTACCCGATCTACGTGGACCGGCGGGCCGCCCTGTTCGCCTCCTGGTACGAGTTCTTCCCCCGCTCCCAGGGCGCGCGCTGGGACGAGGAGAACCAGACCTGGATCTCCGGCACCTTCGACAGCTCCCACGAGCGCCTCGAGGCCGCCGCCGCGATGGGCTTCGACGTGGTGTACCTGCCACCGATCCATCCCATCGGCCGCAAGTTCCGCAAGGGGGCCAACAACACACTGACCCCTGGGCCCGGCGACCCCGGCTCACCGTGGGCGATCGGGTCCGATGAGGGCGGCCACGACGCCATCCATCCCAACCTGGGGGACTTCGAGGCCTTCGACCGCTTCGTGGCCAAGGCCAAGTCGCTGGGCCTGGAGGTCGCGATGGACTTCGCGCTCCAGGCTGCTCCCGACCATCCCTGGGTCACCGAGCACCCGGAGTGGTTCTCCAAGCGAGCGGACGGCAGCATCGCGTACGCCGAGAACCCGCCGAAGAAGTACCAGGACATCTACCCGATCAACTTCGACAACGACCGGGACGGCATCTACCTGGAGTCGCTGCGAATCCTGAAGCTGTGGATGAGCCACGGCATCCGGATGTTCCGGGTCGACAACCCGCACACCAAGCCGGTCAACTTCTGGGCCTGGCTGCTCGACGAGATCCGCACGACCGATCCTGACGTGCTCTTCCTCTCCGAGGCCTTCACCAAGCCGGCGATGATGCAGGCGCTGGGCAAGGTCGGCTTCCACCAGGGCTACACCTACTTCACCTGGCGCAACGAGAAGTGGGAGATCGAGGAGTACATGAGGGAGCTGACCACCGAGACGGACAGCTTCTTCCGGCCCAGCTTCTGGGTGAACACCCCCGACATCCTGCCCAGCTTCCTGCAGTGGGGCGGCAAGCCGGCCTTCACCATCCGGGCCGTGCTGGCCGCGACGCTGTCGCCGCTGATGGGGGTCTACTCCGGCTACGAGCTGTTCGAGAACGCCGCGCTCGGCCAGGGGCGCGAGGAGTACCTCGACTCGGAGAAGTTCCAGTACCGGCCACGGGACTGGAAGGCGGCCGAGGAGAGCGGCGAGAACCTCAACATGCTGCTCGGCCGGCTGAACGAGATCCGCAAGGAACACCCGGCCCTGCAGCAGCTGCGCAACCTGCACTTCCACCACGCTCCGCACGACAAGGCGATCGCCTACTCCAAGCGGAGCGGCGACGACACGGTGATCACCGTGGTGAGCCTGGACCCGCACAACGTGGTGGAGACCGAGGTCTACTTCGACATGGAGGCGCTGGGGCTGACCCCGCGCGACGTCTACCTGGTGCACGACGAGCTCACCGGGCAGACCTGGCGCTGGGGTCAGCGGGCGTTCGTCCGGCTCACCTACGACGACCCGGCGCACATCCTCACCCTGATCCGGTACGGGTCGCGGAGCACCTCCTCCGGCCAGGCCTGAGCACGGTGGTCAAGGTCTGCTGCCGCGTCGGGCGGGCGCCCGTGTGTTATCTGCCCGCCGCGGGGGGTCCAAGGGGGGTCGTCCCCCCTTGCTGTATCGGCCGCGCGCCCGTGTGTTGTCGGCGCGGCGCGGGGGGTCCAAGGGGGGTCGTCCCCCCTTGCTAGACAAGGTGCTGGGCTATCTCACCGAGGCGCGCTGGTTCGCCGGCAAGGGTCGGCCGGGAACGCTGCGCTCACTCACCCCGCTGCCGTGGCTGAACGACACCGCGGAGTTCTTCGCCGAGTCCGACCCGGCGGTGCGGCTGGAGATCGCCGAGGTGGCCTACGTCGACGAGCAGGACCCGGTCGACGGCTCCGACGCCACCGGCCCCCGGGAGTTCTACCAGCTCGCCCTGTCCTACCGGCCGGCCCCGCAACCGGACCTGCACGCGGCCGAGGTGGCCCGGATCGATCATCCCGAGCTGGGTTCGGCCGTCGTCTACGACGCCGCCCGCGATCCCGAGGCGTGCCGGGTGCTGCTGCGGTCGCTGTTGAGCGAGGCCCGGCTCACCGACCGGGACACCACCACCCGGTTCCACCGCACCGAGCGGCCCGGCCTGACCGCTGATCTGGCG
>DASQVF010000503.1:0-4037 GCA_035640915.1 Propionibacteriaceae bacterium | reverse complement strand
GCGAGTCGCTGGGCGGCGTGGAGTCGCTGATCGAGCACCCGGGCCGGATGACCCATGCGTCGGTCGCCGGGACCCAGCTCGAGGTGCCGGGGGACCTGGTCCGGCTCAGTGTCGGCATCGAGGACGTCCAGGACCTGATCGTCGATCTGGACCAGGCGCTGGATCTCTGAATTGGGTCTGTCCTCTCGGCATCGAGGGACGGATCCAGTTCCGCACGTCACCACTGCTGCCACTACTCAGTGGGGCAGCATTCCACTTGTGCAACTGAAGGTTGCGTCTGCCACCGTGATCCGCTAACCTGATATGCAACCAAAGGTTGCAGGAGGCGGAACATGGAGTTCGGAACTCTCGAGCGCGAGATCTACGTCGAGGCATCGCCGGAGGTCGTCTTCGAGGTGGTGAGCAGCCCCGACCACGTCAAGCACTGGTGGCCGGACGACGCTCAGTACGAGCCGACGCGAGGGTCGGTGGGGGAGATTGTCTTCGGAGACCGCGAGGCCGGCGGGACGGTGGAGTCGTTCACTGTCGTCGACGTGCGCCCGCCGCACACCTTCTCGTTCCGCTGGACGCAGCCGGCCGGCGAAGCCGCGGTGGCCGGTAACTCGCTGCTGGTCACCTTCGACCTGACCCCTTCGGGTCCCGGGACGCTGCTCAAGCTGACCGAAACCGGATTCCGCGAGATGGGCTGGGAGGCCGCCGTCCTGGAGCAGCAGTACGCCGCTCACCTGACCGGCTGGGACCTCTACCTACCGCGGTTGGCCTCCTATGTGGCGACGCTGACGACGCGGCCATGAGTCTGGCCGGCATCGAGAAGGTCGACGACGACCTCTGGTCCGCCATCGGTGACCCAACCCGACGCCGGATGCTCGATCTACTGCTGATCGAGGGCGACGGGACCGCGACCACGCTGGGCCAGCGGCTGCCGGTCACCCGGCAGGCCGTGGCCAAGCACCTCAGCGTCCTCGACCGGGTCGGTCTGGTTCGGGCGACGCCGGCGGGCCGGGAGAAGCGGTACCGGGTGGACGACGTCCAGCTCGCTCGCGCAGCGGCCCAGCTGTCCTCGGTCGGGTCGGCATGGGACGGCCGGCTGCAGCGGATCAAGCGGATCGCCGAGGCGATCCAGCAGCAACAGAACCGACACTCAGACTGACGAGATCAAGGAGAGAGAAATGGTGGACATCCTGCACCGGGTCGGCGTGCGAACCGCGACCCCGGAGAAGGTCTACGACGCCCTGACGACCGTCGAGGGCCTCGCCGGTTGGTGGACCGACGACACGAAGGGAAGCGGCGATCTCGGCGGCGTCCTCGAGTTCCGGTTCCCGTCCGGCGGCTTCGACATGGAGGTGCTCGAGCAACGGCCGAGCGAGCGGGTGGCGTGGCGGGTGATCGACGGCCCCGAGGAGTGGCTCGGGACGACGATCAACTGGGACCTCCGTCAGGACGGTGACTACACGATCGTGCTGTTCACGCACCAGGGCTGGAGGGAGCCGGTCGAGTTCATGCACCACTGCAGCACCAAGTGGGGGTCGTACCTGATGAGCCTGAAGTCCCTGGTGGAGACGGGGGAGGGCGCGCCGGCGCCGCGGGACGTACGGATCGACGACTGGGACTGACGAGCGTCGGACCGGTGCCGGGCCACCCGGACCTCGGGGGACGGCATCGGTCCGGTCAGCCGGGAAGGGCCCAGTCGATCGGCTCGCCGCCGGCGCGGACCAGGAGGTCGTTCGCCCGGCTGAAGGGCCGGGAGCCGAAGAAGCCCGAGCGCGCCGACAGTGGCGAGGGATGGGCACTGGCGAGATAGGGCACGGAGCCGAGCATCGGCACCAGTGACTGGGCGTCGCGGCCCCACAGGATCGCCACCAGCGGTCCGCCGCGGACGGCCAGCGCCTCGATGGCCCGCGCCGTGACCTGCTCCCAGCCCCGGCCGCGGTGTGATCCGGACCGCCCGGGCTGCACGGTCAGCACCCGGTTCAGCAGCAGCACGCCCTGCTCGAACCACGGGGTCAGGTCACCGTGGGCAGCGGGCGGGATGCCGAGGTCAGCCTGCAGCTCGGCGTAGATGTTCCCCAGCGACCGGGGGATCGGCCGGACGTCGCGGGCCACGGAGAACGACAGTCCGACCGGATGTCCGGGCGTGGGGTAGGGGTCCTGGCCGACGATCAGCACCCGCACCTCGCTCAGCGGCCGGGTGAAGGCCCGCAACACCCGGTCACCGGCCGGCAGGTAGCTGCGCCCGGCCGCCAGCTCGGCGCGCAGGAATGCCCCCAGCGCGGTCACCGTACCGGCCACGGGCGCCAATGCCGCCGCCCAGTCCGGACTGACCAGCTCACTCAGCGGGCGCTGGCTCACTCGAGCTCCTCTCGGCCGGCGGCGTCTCCCGGGGCATTCTGATCGACCAGCCGGCGCCGAGCAGGGTCAGGACGACGCCGACAGCGAACGCGGCCGGGTAGGAGACGGCATCGGCCAGCAGCCCGGCCACCAGCGGCCCGACGATGGCCCCGAGGTCGGAGCACATCGAGAAGGCCGCGATTGCGCTGCCCGAGCGGACGCCGCCGGTCGCGTCGCCCACGGCGGCCGCCGGAGCCGTACCGAGGAGAGCCGAGGCCACGCCGTACAGGCACAGCACCACGATCAGCACCCAGATGTTGGGGCTGAACGGCACCGCCATCATGGTGACGCCCGCGACCAGCCCACCGGCGATCATGGCGGGCCGGCGGCCGACGGTGTCCACGAAACGGCCCGCCGGGCCGAGGGCGATGGTCTGGGCGACGGCGGCCACCGCGAACGCGATCCCGGTCCAGGACGCCGGCCGGTGCAGCACCTCCACCACCAGGACCGGCACCAGCGAGGACCGCACCCCGAAGGCGGTCCAGCCCTGGGCCAGGTTGGTCAGCAGGGCGGCCTGGTAGCGCGGGTCCCGCAGTGCGTCGGCGAACCGCACGGCGGCGGTGTCGGCCTGGTCGGGCCGCGGTCCCCGGACGCGCAGCAGCACCAGGCCGACCGTGCCGGCAACCGCGAGGGTGCCGGCGTAGAAGAAGAAGGGCGCGGTGAGCGAGACGGCCGACAGCAGGGCACCGACCGCCGGGCCGGCCATGCCGCCGATCAGGAAACCGCCCTGGAAGAAGCCGGCCGCCCGGCCGCGCAGCCCGGCGTCGACGGAGGTGAGCAGCAGGGTGAACGCCGACACGGTGAACATCGCCGAGCCGATGCCGCCGATCCCGCGCAGCACCAACAGCTGCAGGTAGGACTGCGAGATCCCGGCCAGGCCGCTGGAGACGGCCACGATGAAGATGCCGGTGGCCATGATCACCCGTTCGCTCCAGCGCTCGATCATCCGGCCGCACAACGGGCTGGACAGCAGGCGCATCAGAGCGAAGGCCGAGATGACGGCGCCGACCTCGAGGTTGCCGACTCCGAAGCTGCGGGCGAACACCGGCAGCACCGGCACCAGCACCCCGAAGCCGACGGCGACGCAGAACGCGATCAGGCCCAGCACGAGCACCTCGCGGGGAAGTGAGGTGCGGGCGCGGATCCCGTTGCGAACGGCGCCCAGTCTGCTCACCGGGATACCGTAATGGGGTGGGACTGACCGAGGTCATCCGGACGCGGGTCGCCCGACGCCGAGGGCGGCGCTGGACCTACGCCGCCGCCGACCCGGACGGACCGGCACCGGAGCTGCCGGCGGCCGCAACCCGGGTGGCGACGCCGCCACTTCCGGTCGTGCCTCCTCCGGCCCCGGCCCCGGCCACCGAGGTAACCGTCGTCACTCCCGCGTCGGAGTTCGACCGTGCCGTGCCGCCCGGACTCCAGATCGCCGCGGCCTGGTCCTGGCGGGTGCTGCTGGTGGTGGCGATGGTCCTGGGCCTGGGCTGGTTGGTCCGCTACCTGTCCGAGGTGGCGATCCCGCTGGCCGTGGCCATCCTGCTCGCGGCCCTGCTCTCCCCGGTGGCCAACCAGCTGCGCTCCTGGGGTGCCCCCCGCGGCGCCGCCACCGCGTTGACCGTCCTCGGTGGGCTGGCCCTGATCGCCGGCTCGCT
>DASQVF010000502.1:0-3698 GCA_035640915.1 Propionibacteriaceae bacterium | reverse complement strand
ACACCCTCAGGGTCCGGGCCACCGGCGCGAACGGCGACCTGCAGATCGCCGCCTCCGCTCCTCCCGCGCCGGACGGCGCCACCGGCTACCACTCGATCTCGGTCCGCGTCCGCTGACCCGCCCGGTGACGAGCGAATCGGCGATCGGGGCGATCCGGGGAGCGTGGATGGGCCTGGCGGGAGCGCGAGCCTGCGAGCGCGGATGGTTGCGACCCGGATGGCCCAAGTCGTCCGATCAGCGAGGAGCGACCATCTGCTCGGTGCCGATGACCCGCAGCAGGGCCAGCGCCTCCGCCTCCCGCGAACCCTGCTCGGCTGAGTAGACGATCACCGTCTGGTCGGCATCGGGCAGGTGCATCGAGTCACAGTCCAGGCGCAAGGGTCCGAGGCTGGGGTGGTCGATGGTCTTGGTGTGGCTGCGCCAGGGAGCGGCACCGCCTTCGTGCCAGAGCCGCTCGAACTCCGCGCTGCGGGCCCGGAGCTCGGCCACCATCCGGGCCAGTCCCGGGTCGTGCGGATACTTCGCCACCGCGGAGCGCAGGCTGGCCACCGACTGGGCGTCGGTCGGCCCGCGCTCCTCGTCGCCCAGGGCCACCCGGCCACCGCCCATGCCCGCGTGCGGACCGAGGAACCGCTGCCAGATCAGGTTGCGCTGGGCCTGCGGCACCTGCGACCAGTCGCCCATCAGCGCGGCGAACGAGGCGTTCCAGGCGAGCAGGTCGCTCTTGGCACTGATCACCACGGCGGGCAGCTCCCCCAGCCGGTCGAGCAGCCGCAGCACGCTGGGCCGGACCAGCTCGTTGATCGTTCCTGGCCGCGGCGCCGCGTGCCCGGCCAGCAGGAAGATCTCGTTCCGCTCGTCGGTGTCCATCCGCAGCGCCCGGGCGAGGGCGGTGAGCACCTGCTCGGAGGGCTGCGGCCCACGACCCTGTTCCAGCCGGACGACGTAGTCGACGCTGACGCCGGCCAGCATGGCTACCTCCTCCCGCCGCAGCCCGCGCACCCGACGGCGCTCGCCGACCGGCAGCCCGACCTCGGCCGGGACCAGTCGGTTCCGGGCCCGGCGGAGGGCCAGGGCGAGCTCAGGTCGGTTCACCGCTCCAGCATGCCCGGCGTTTCCGGGCCGTGCCTGGGACTGTCAGTCCCAGGCAGATCAGGCCCTGGAACGGGCCGCGCGGCCTACCCAGGCTGGGTGGCATGACATCTCAGCACACCATCGCCCTGGTCACCGGGGCCAACAAAGGCATCGGCCGAGAGACCGTACGTCGGCTGGCGGAGCAGGGCTGGACGGTCTGGCTGGGCTCCCGGGACCCGGACCGCGGTCGGCAGGCCGCTCGCGAGCTCGCCGCCGCGGGCGACGTGCGCCCCGTGCCGCTGGACGTGACCAGCGACGAGTCCGTCGCCACCGCCGTCGAGACCATCGGAGCCGAGGGCGGACGGCTCGATGTTCTGGTCAACAACGCCGGCATCGGCGGCGCCTGGGTCGGTCCGGAGGACACCACGCCGGCGCACTTCCTGCCGGTCTTCGGGGTCAACCTGCTGGGTCCGGTGCGTACGACGCACGCCTTCCTGCCGCTGCTGCGCCGCTCGGCCCAGCCGCGGGTCGTGATGGTGTCCAGCGGCATGGGGTCGTTCGGCATCACCACCGATCCGGAGCGCATCGAGTCGACCATCGGCGGGCTGGTCTATCCCGCGTCCAAGTCCGCCCTCAACATGGTGACCACCCAGTACGCCAAGGCCCTGGCCGGCTTCCAGGTCAACGCCGTCGACCCCGGCTACACCGCCACCGACCTCAACGGGCACCGCGGGTACCAGACCGTCGCGGAGGGAGCGGAGGCCGTCGTCCGGGCCGCTGGTCTGCCGGTGGACGGCCCGACCGGCGCCTTCTTCGACCGATCGGGCGCCGTGCCGTGGTGAAGGCGGGCGGCGGCTGACCAGTCGTGCGTTAAGTTCGGGGCGTGCGGATCGGAGTGGCCCGGGAGCGACTGCCCGGCGAGGCCCGGGTCGCCCTGGTTCCGGAGGTGGTCGGCAAGCTGAAGACGGCCGGCTACGAGATCGCCGTCGAGCCGGACGCCGGCCGGCTGGCCCTGGTCACCGACGAGGCGTACGCCGCCGCCGGGGTGGCGGTCACCGAGAATGCGCTGCTCGAGGCCGACGTGGTGGTCAGCGTGCAACCCCTGGCCGAGGCGGCTCTGCGCTCATTGCCCGAGGGCGCGGCGACCATCTCGTTCTACCCACCCGCCGCCCGGGCCGCCGACCTGGCGTTGCGCCAGGAGCGCGGACTGGTCACCTTCGGCATGGAGTACGTGCCCCGGATCTCCCGCGCCCAGTCGATGGACGCGCTGAGCAGCCAGTCGCTGGTCGCCGGCTACCGCGCGGCCATCGTCACCGCCGGTCGGCTGCGGCAGTTCTTCCCGCTCAGCATGACCGCGGCCGGCACCGTGCCGCCGGCGCAGGTCGTGGTGCTCGGCGCCGGCGTGGCCGGGTTGCAGGCGATCGCCACCTGTCGCCGGCTGGGCGCGGTCGTCAAGGGGTACGACGTGCGCGCCGCCGCGGCGGAGGAGATCCGCTCGATGGGCGCCTCGGCGATCGAGCTGGACCTGCCCACGCTGGATGGGGCGGGCGGGTACGCGCGGGAGATGACCGAGGACCGGGCGGCCCGGCAGCGCGAGCTGCTCACTCCGTACATCGCCGCCGCCGATGCGCTGATCACCACCGCCGCGGTGCCGGGCCGGCAGGCTCCGCTGCTGGTCACCACCGACATGGTGAAGCAGATGAAGCCGGGCTCGGTGGTGGTCGACCTGGCGGCGGAGTCGGGCGGCAACGTGGAGGGCGTCGTGGCCGGCGACGTACGCCAGGTCGAGGGCGTCCAGCTATGGGGCGGGGCGAACGTGCCCAGCCAGATGCCCGGCCCGGCCAGTCGGCTGTACGCGCAGAACGTCACGAACGTGATCCTGCTGATGACCCGGGAGCAGAAGTTCGACCCCGACCACGACGACGAGGTCGTGGCGGCCATGTGCGTGGGCCGGGTGAGTGGAGAAAAGTCGACCAGTGGCGAGTTTTCGCCCGCAGATCGGCCGACCGGAGTCGAAAACTCCACCAGTGGCGACTTTTCGCCGAGGGAGGGGCGGCGATGAGCGAGGCCATCGTCTGGCTGACCATCTTCGTGCTGGCCGTGTTCGTCGGGGTGGAGGTGATCTCGAAGGTCTCCTCGACCCTGCACACGCCGCTGATGTCCGGCGCCAACGCCATCCACGGAGTGATCCTGATCGGGGCGATCCTGGTCGCCGGGGCGGCGGAGTCCGGCGTCGTGCTGGCCCTCGCGCTGGTCGCGGTGGTGCTCGCAGCGATCAACATGGTCGGCGGGTTCGTGGTCACCGACCGGATGCTCGGGATGTTCCGGCCCAGACGGCTCGAGCAGCGCCGCAGCCAGGAGCTGGAGCGATGACCACCCCGGTCTGGGCCCAGCTGGGCTACCTGCTGGCTGCCGTTGCCTTCATCGTCGCCCTCAAGGCGCTGTCCTCGCCGCGGACGGCCCGGCAGGGCAACCTGATCGGCGCGGCCGGCGCCGTGCTGGCCACGGTGATCGTCTTCGCCGCCACCCCGCTCGACAATCTGGTGCCGATCCTGGTCGCCCTGGCCGTCGGTACGGCGGTCGGCGCGTTCGGGGCGTACCGGGTGCAGATGACCCAGATGCCG
>DASQVF010000501.1:0-10190 GCA_035640915.1 Propionibacteriaceae bacterium | reverse complement strand
TTCAGGTACTCCCGGGCGGTCACCAGGTCGGGATGGGGGAGCGGGTCGTCCTCGCCGTAGAAGCAGACCAGCCGGGGCACGTCCACCACCCGCTCGTACATCTGCCGGCGCTCGGCCCGCCACGGCACCCGCTCCTGCAGGTCGTCGAAGAGCGAGTCCGTGCCGCTCAGCCAGCCGGGCAGCAGGTCCACCCACGCTCCGCGACCGAGCACCTGGCGAGCGACCATCCCGCCAAGCGGACCGAGGGCGAAACCATCCTCTGCTGCCGGCTGGTCGCCGAGGTCGAACAGCGAGGTCTGTACGGCGGTCGTCATGCCGGCAGTCTAGCGCGATTCGCTCTCACGTTCGAATTGGCTGGAAGAGCGACTCGCTCAGCTCGGCGTGGCGGTCGGGGTCGGCGACGGCGTCGGGGAGGGGGAGGGGGAGGGCGACTGCGTCGTCGGAGCCGGAGCGGGCGGCTGCGTGGTCGGAGGCGGAGTGGGGTCCGGCGGAGCCTCGGCCACCACCAGCCGGATCTTGGTGCCCCGGGAGACCACGTCGTTGGCCGAAGGGTCCTGCCGGAACACCGTCCCGGCCGGTTCCTCGCCGTTCTCCTCCTTCACGAAGTCGACGTCGTCGAAGCCTGCCTCCTCCGCCGTGCTGCGGGCGAGCGCCTGGGTCATCCCGACGAAGTTCGGCACCGGCGACTTGCCCGTCGCGTACGTCACGGTGACCCTGGCGCTCTTGACGGCGGTCGACCCTTCCTTCGGCGAGACGCTGATCACCTCGTCGGCCTTCTTGTCCGGGTTCTCCCGCTCGGCGGCCCTGAGCTCGACGTTGGTGAAGCCAGCCTCTTCCAGGTCCCGCTCGACGTCGTCCTTGTCCTTGCCGACGAGGTTGTCGGGAATCTTCCCGGTTGCCGGACCCACGTTCACCGTGAGGGTGACCACGCTTCCCGGGTCGACCTCGGTATCGGCCGGCGGGTTCTGGTTGGTCACATTGCCCTTGGTCTCGTCGTTCTTGCCGTTCTCGCGCTTCACCTCGGCCTTGAGGCCGCGCGACTCCAGCTGCTCGGTGGCCAGCCGCTCGGGAAAGTCCAGCACGTTCGGCACGGCGATCCGCTGCACGGTCGGCGGGTCCGGGGTGAGCAGCTGGTAGAGCGCGAACGCCCCGATGCCGAGGACCAGGATGATGGCCGCGGTAATCCCGATGGCCAGCCCGACTCGCGACTTGCGCTCCTCGTCCTCCTCCGCATCGGTGAGGTCGCCCTCGGCGGCCTCGGGCCCCACCGCCGTGGGCGGTGGCGGAACCGGCGGAGCGACCTGCGTCGGGGCCGCGGCCATCATCGCCACCGTTCGGGTGGCCTCGTCGCCCACCCGTGGCACGACCGCCGTCGCCTGCTGCCCGGACAGCACCCGGGTGATGTCGGCCTTCATCTCGCGCGCCGACTGGTAGCGGTCGGCCGGATCCTTGGCCAGCGCCTTCAGCGTGACCGCGTCGATGTCCGGGGTGATCACCGGGTCGAGCTGGCTCGGCGGCACCGGCGCCTCGCGTACGTGCTGGTACGCCACGCTGACCGGCGAGTCGCCCACGAACGGCGGCCGGCCGACCAGCAGCTCGTACATCAGGCAGCCGGCGGAGTAGAGGTCGCTGCGAGCGTCCACGGTCTCGCCGCGGGCCTGCTCCGGCGACAGGTACTGCGCCGTGCCGATGACCGCTGCGGTCTGGGTCATGGTCGCGCTGGTGTCGGCGACGGCGCGGGCGATACCGAAGTCCATCACCTTGACGGTGCCGTTCTGGGTCAGCATCACATTGGCCGGCTTGATGTCGCGATGGATGATGCCGGCGCGATGGCTGTAGCCGAGAGCGTCGAGTACGCCCTGAGTGAGCTCGAGAGCCCGCTCGGGCAGGATCTTCCGGCCGTCGCGGAGGACGTCGCGCAGCGTCGGCCCCTCCACCAGCTCCATCACGATGTAGGGGATCGAGGTGCCGGTGCGGGGATCGGTCTCCTCGCCCGTGTCGTAGACGGCGACGATGTTCGGGTGGTTGAGGCCGGCGGCGGACTGGGCCTCCCGGCGGAACCGGGCCTGGAAGGTGGGGTCGGTGGCGAGGTCGGCACGCAGCTGCTTGATCGCCACCGGGCGTCCGAGCCGAGTGTCCAGCGCCCGCCGCACCTCGGCCATGCCTCCGCGACCCAGCAGGTCCTGCAGCTCGTACCGGCCACCGATGACCATCTGGTCGCCCGCCATCATCTTCCTCCTCTAACCCCGAGCCATTCTGGGCCATCGGCTGACCTCGCCCTAACCGCGTGGTCACGCATCGCGCGCTCCCGTGTGTTGTTGGGCGCGGGGCGGGGGTCCAAGGGGGTCGTCCCCCTTGCTGGACTGATCGCGCGCTCCCGTTTTTTGTTGGGCGCGCGGCGGGGTCCAAGAGGTCGTTCCCCATGCTGATTCACAACGCGGCCCTCATCACCGCTTTGGCGATCGGAGCCGCCAGCCGGCCGCCGGCGATGTCGTCGCGCGGGATGTCGGCGTCCTCGATGATCACCGCGACCGCGACCTTCGGGTCGTCCAGCGGCGCGAACGAGGTGAACCACGCGAACGGCTTACGCTTCGGGTCGGACTGGGCGGTCCCGGTCTTGCCGCCGACCTCGACTCCACTGATCTGGGCGTTCCTGCCCGTGCCGTTGCGGACCACCACCGCCATCATCTGCTGCAGCTCGGCGGCGTGCTCCGGCGTCATCGGTTTGGAGAGCACCTTGGGCTTGCGTGTCTCCAGCGGCTTCAGGTCCGGAGCCTGCACCATGCTGACCAGGTACGGGTCCATCAGCACCCCGTCGTTGGCGATCGCCGCGGACACCATCGCCATCTGCAGCGGGCTGGCGGCCACGTCGAACTGCCCGATCGAGCTGAGGGCGAGCTGCGCATTGTCGAGCTTGTCCGGGAACCGGCTGGCCGCGCCGCCCACGTCGGGCAGGTGCCGCCGGTCGAAGCCGAACAGCGCCGCCTGCTCGCGCAGCTTGTCCTGACCGATCTCCAGACCGAGGTTGGCGAACGCGGTGTTGCAGGACACCCGCAACGCCTGGGTGAGCGTGATCCGCTCGCCGCCGCAGTTGGTCGAGTTTCCCAGGAAGGTGCTCGTGGCGGGCAGCCTGAGTCGGTCCGGTGACTCCACCCGGCTGTCCGCCGTCCTGCCCTCGGCCAGCGCCGCTGCGGCCGTGACCAGCTTGAACGTCGACCCCGGCGGATAGATCTCCCGGGCCGCCCGGTTGGCCAGCGGCCGGTCCGGGTCGTTCGCGAGCCGGTTGTACGCCTTGTCCGCCGCGGCGATGTCGTGGCTCGCGATGTCGTTGGGGTCGTAGCTCGGACTGGTGACCATGGCCAGCACCGCGCCGGTCTGCGGGTCGAGGGCGACCACCGCGCCCTTCTGGTCACCGAGCGCCTCAGCCGCGGCCCGCTGCACCTTGGGCACGATCGTGGTCTGCACGCTGCCGCCCTGCGGCGCCCGGCCGGTCACCATGTCGATCAGCCGGCGGACGAACAGGGCGTCGTCGGTCCCGGCGAGCTGGGAGTTGTACGTTGCCTCCAGCGCCGTCCGCCCGTGGTCGTAGGAGTAGAAGCCGGTGATCGGGGCGTACAGCTCGCCGGAGGGGTACATCCGCTGGAACTTGAAGTTGTCGTCCGACGGCTCGGTCCTCGCGATCTCGGTCGGGCCGACGGCCAGGATCGCGCCACGGTCCTGCGCGAACTCGGCATCGCGTACCCGGCGGTTCTGCGGCTCGGCGGCCAGCGCGCTCTGCCGGACGATGACCATGTAGGTGCCGTTGGCCAGCAACAGCCCGAACATGATCATCGCCACGAAGGCGACGCGCCGGATCGGCTTGTTCACGCGAAGGCCTCACGATCGAGACCGCGGCTGGGTTCCCGGCGCGCCGTCATGCCGCCACCGCCTTGACCACCTGGGTGGCCTCGGCGTCCGGGTCCGGCGCGGTCACGGTCACCACCGGCTTGCGCACCTGGTGGCTGATCACCAGCAGCAGCGCCACCACGACCCAGTTGGAGACCAGCGAGGACCCGCCCTGGGACATGAACGGCGTGGTCAGCCCGGTCAGCGGCAGCAGCCGGGTCACGCCACCGATGATGGTGAAGACCTGCAACGCGAACGCGAAGGACAGGCCGGCGGCCAGCAGCTTGCCGAACGGCTCCCGGCACTGCAGCGCCGTCCGCAGGCCGCGGGCCACGATCAGCCCGTAGATCATGATCACCGCCATCAGCCCGGTCATCCCGAGCTCCTCGCCGATGGCCGCGGCGATGAAGTCGCTGCGGGCCAGCGGGGTTAGGCCGGGGCGGCCCAGGCCGAGCCCGGTCCCCAGCAGTCCGCCCCAGGCCATCCCGAACTGGGCGTTGATCACCTGGAAGTGGGCGTCGAAGTCGGAGAACGGGTCCAGCCACGCAGCGACCCGGATCTTGACGTGGGAGAACAGCAGCCACCCCGCGTACGCGCCACCGGCGAACAGCAGCGTGCCCAGCACCACCCACCCCGGCCGCTCGGTGGACACGTAGAGCAGCATCACGAACAGCCCGAAGAACAGCAGCGAGGTGCCCAGGTCGCGCTGGAAGACCAGGATGGCCAGACTCAGGCCCCAGATCACCGCGATCGGCCCGAGGTCGCGGGCCCGGGGCAGGTCCAGACCGAGGATGCGGTAGCCGGCCAGGGCGAGCACGTCGCGCTTCTCCACCAGGTAGCCGGCGAAGGCGATCGACAGCAGCACCTTGGCCGCCTCCGCGGGCTGGAAGCTGTACGGGCCGATCGCGATCCAGATCTGGGCGCCGAACTTCTCCGTGCCCAGTCCGGGGACCAGCGGCAGCAGCAGCAGGACCACGCCGATGAGGCCGATGGTGTAGGTGAAGCGCCGCAGCGGCCGGTGGTCGCGCAGCAGCACCACCACGCCGACGAACAGCAGCACGGCCAACGCGGTCCAGATCAGCTGCTGTCGGGCACCGTTGGTCGGCGGCTCGTTGATCAGGTCGATCCGGTGGATCATGGCCAGGCCCAGGCCGTTGAGCAGGAGAACGCAGGGCAGGATCACCGGGTCCGCGTACGGCAGCCGCCAGCGCACCGCGATGTGCGCGAGCGCCGCAAGCCCGACGCTGATCCCGGCCAGCATCGGGAACGCCTCGGAGAGCCGACCGGTCACGTTGAGATCGACCTGCGCGTACGCCCCCAGGGCGAGGGCCAGTGCGAACAGGATGAGGAACAGCTCGACGCCGCGGCGTTTGCGCGGAAGAACGGTGTAGACCGGAGCGCTCACTTAGCACTCTGGCTGGGTCGGCGCCGGGGTAGGGCTCGGCGAGGCGGGCATCGACAACGAGGTGGTGGCCGTCGCGCCGCTCGGGACGGGGGTGGGCTCGAGTCTCGGGATCGGAGTCGGTTCGGGCGAGGGGGTCGGCTTGGCGGCGCAACGCTCGGCCACCTCGGTCAGGTGGGCCACCGTCGCGCGGGCTGACTCCAGGTCGGGCGCCTCGATAGTGTTCCGCACCCGCTGGGCGTAGTAGGGCGGCAGCGCGCTCACCGCCAGCTGCTGGATCTCATAGACCCGGGACAGCGGGACCACCGAAATGGTGTCGGCCAGGCCCTGGTAGATCGCCACCCGCTCGTCGGCCACGCCGACGTAGAACTGGGTGCGGGTCCACGCGTACGCGGCCCCGAGCCCGGCGGCCGCCACCAGCACCAGCGCCAGCAGTGCGGCCAGCGGGCGGGCCAGCCGCCGCCGCCCGGGGGCCCGTGGCGTGTACCGGGCCTCGTCGTCCACCGTCGCCGTACGCGGGGCGGGCGGTTCGTCCTCGTCGTCGAGGTCGTCGTCGGCCGCCGCGAGCCGGCCCGTGCCGTTGCCGTCCGGGATGCTGCGCTCGTCGGCCGCGCCCAGAATGACCGGAGCGTCGGTGCCGTCGTTGGCGACCACGTCGGCCACGATCACCGTGATGTTGTCGATGCCGCCCTCGTCCAGCGCCTCGGAGACCAGGCGCTCGAGCGCGGCTTCGAGGGTGGGCAGCCGCAGCGCCGCCCCGATCTCGTCGTCGTCGACCAGGCCGCAGAGCCCGTCGCTGCAGAACAGCAGCCGGTCGCCGGCGGCGACCGGCACCAGCCGAAGGTCGGGGTCGTTGGCCGGCTGGCCGTTCAGCACCTTGAGCAGCAGCGAGCGGTGCGGGTGGTTGGCCGCCTCCGACTCGCTGATCTTGCCGTCGTCGACCAGCGACTGGACCCAGCTGTGGTCGTGGGTGAGCCGTTCCAGGGCATCGTCCCGCAGCCGGTAGGCCCGGCTGTCGCCGATGTGGGCCAGTCCCAGCTCGCTGCCGTCGAACAGGGCGCCGGTCAGGGTGGTGCCCATCCCGTCCAGGGCCGGGTTGGAGTTGACCAGGCCGGCGATCCGGTCGTTCGCCTCGTTGACCGCGCGCCCCAGCACCTCGAGCATCCGCTCGCCCTCGGTGGCCGGGTTGACGTGCCGCACCGTGTCGATGGCCACCGCCGAAGCGAGGTCGCCGGCCGCCGCGCCACCCATACCGTCCGCGACGACGAGCAGGTGCGGGCTGGCGAAACCGGAGTCCTGGTTGTTCTTGCGGATCAGGCCGATCTCGGAATGGGCGACATAGCGCAGCAGCAACGTCACCGGCTCACGGCTCCAGGTTCATGGTGGTGCGGCCGATGCGGATGGTGTCGGAGAGCGTGATCGTGGTCGGCCCGGTGATCCGCTGGCCGTTGACGTAGCTGCCGTTGGTCGATCCCAGGTCCTCCAGGTAGATCCCGTTCTCGCCGCTGACCACCCGCGCGTGCCGGGTGGAGACGTAGTCGTCGTCCAGGTTGAGCTGCGCGTCGACACCGCGCCCGATCAGGATCACCCCGTCGGCCAGGTCGGCCGACTGGCCGGCCTGGCTGCCCTGGGTGATCGTCAGGACCCGGGGCGCCCCCCGCGTGCGCTTCGCCTTCTTCTGTGGCGGCACCGGCTGCTCGAGCTCCTGGGAGCCCGGCTGGTTCGGCAGCGGCACCGTACGCCCGAAGAGGTCGCTGCGGATCACCGAGACCGCCGAGGCGATGAAGACCCAGAGCAAGGCCAGGAAGAGGACCTTGATGACGGTGAGGGCGATTTCGGACATCGGGTGCTATTGACCCGCGGGAGCGTGCACGAGCATCCGGGTCGACCCGATCTCGATCCGTGATCCCTCCCCCAAGACGGCGTGCCGCACCTTCTGCCCATTGACCACGATGCCGTTGGTCGAGCCGAGGTCGACGATATCGATTTGCGGGGGGGAACCGCTGTCAGAGACGCGAATCTGAGCATGGCTTCGTGAAATGCCGGGATCGTTGATCCGCAGGTCGGCGTCGCTGCCCCGGCCGATGATCAGACCGGGCGGCCGCAGCGGGTGCCGGGTGCCGTTGACCTCCAGCACCAGCTTGGCTCGGCGGATGGTGGTGTCGCCTGCCGGACCGTTGCGCTCGGTGATCCCGGCCACGGCCTCGGAGGTGACGGTGAAGCGACCGGTGGGCAGGCCACTGTCCAGCTCGAACTTGATCCGGATCGGTCCGTTGAAGACGTAGCCCATCTCGCGGGCGTGCTTGCGCAGCTCGGCGCCGATCTCGGTGTTGAGCGTCTTGGCGTAGGGCGCCAGCTTGTCGTGGTCGGTCTGGGCCAGATACACCGAGAACTGGTTGGGGACCAGGCGCTTGTCCCGGGACATCAGCTTGGCCTCGGCGTCGAGCTCACGCTGCAGCCGGGCGGTGATCTCCACCGGTTGCACATCGCCCTTGAACGTGCGGGCGAAGACGGCGCTGACCGCCCCCTCGACCTTCTTCTCGAACCGCTCGAGAATGCCCATGTCCCTCCTCCCTGAGATTTCGCGACTTCGATCGTATCCGCCTGGCCGATGAGCGCTCACGAATCCGCTCCAGGGGCTTCGGTCAATCGTGCTAGCCTTTCCCGGCTGGTTCGCGCTCCGCCCTCGGCGTACGCGGATCGGGCGCGAGTGGCGGAACGGCAGACGCGCTGGCTTCAGGTGCCAGTGTCCGCAAGGACGTGGGGGTTCAAATCCCCCCTCGCGCACTCTCTCGGCCTTGGACCTGATGGCCGTCGTCACGGCCGCGAAACGGCGCCCACCGGCGCGCCCATGCGACCGCCCTCCCGCGGGTAGGTAGCGGGAAGCCGCGAGGACGGCCGGTCTTTCGAACCAGGCCGGAAATATGGTCCGCTACAGGACATGTCCGATAGCGGACATCGCCGAGACTTTTGGGCCGCTCGCGCCCTAGCGTTTGCGTCGAAGCACTGGTGACACATCGGGGGATTGACGCCGGTGCAAGGGCGGGATCGGATCGATGGCTGATCCGATCCCGCCATCATTGTGCCCCCGGATCACTCGGGAGTGGCTTCGAACGCAACCCTCAGGGAGCCAGATCCCCCGAACCGGGTGAGAACCTCTGGGACAGGTACGCCTGGACGGCCGGGTCGCCGCTGAGCCGGACCGCCGTTGCGGCCGCCTCGGCCGCCTCCCGTACCCGACCGGCCCGAGCGAGAAGGTCGGCCCGGGTGGCCCAGTAGGGCTGGAAGTGCTGGGCATCCCCCGGAAGGGCGGCGAGACCCGCCGCTGCGCCGCCGATCCGCCCGACCACCGCGGCCAGCGCCACCTGCGCCCCGAGGCTCGGGGCCACCGACAGCAGCGCCAGATAGAGCGTCCGGAGCGCGGGCCAGTCCGTGCGTCCGGTCCGCCGCCGGTCGCAGTGCACGGCCTGGATGGCCGCCTCGAGCTGGAACCGGCCCGGTCGGCCGGCGGAGCTGGCCCGGCGGAGGTAGCTCTCGCCCTCGGCGATGAGCTCGGCGTCCCAGTCGTCGGGATCCTGCTCCTCCAGCGGGAGGTAGCGCCCGCTGCGGGCCGCCGCCCGCGACAGCAGGAAGGTGGTCAGGGCGGCCAGCCCCCAGGCTTCCGGCTCGGTGTCCAGCAGGGCGGCCAGGGTCACGGCCAGGTACGCCGCCTCTCCGGCGAGGGAGTCGGCTGGATCGCGCCAGGTGATCGCCGAGCACGCGTACACCGCCTCCAGCACCGCCGGTAGCCGCTCGGGCATGGCCCGCTGGTCCGGCACCAGGAACGGGATCCGCGCATCCCGGATCCGGCGCTTGGCCCGTACCAGTCGCTGCGCCATGGCCGCCGGGGGAACGGCGAACGCGGTGGCGATCTGGGCCGCTTCGAAGCCCAGCACGGTCTGCAGCATCAGGGGCGTGCGGACGCGCACATCGATCGCGGGATGGGCACAGACGAAGAGCAGCTCCAGGCGCTTGTCACCGATGGCGTCCGGGTCGAGGGCGGCGAAGGGGTCGACCGTCCCGTCCTGGTCGTCGAGCGGCGCGCTGGTCCGGAAGGCCGCGGACTTCCAGATATCCCGCTGCCGGTTGCGAGCCACGGTCAGCAGCCACCCTTCCGGGTTGTCCGGTACGCCGGTGGCGGGCCAGGTCGTCAGCGCCCGCTCGAACGCGGCGGACAGGGCGTCCTCGGCCAGCGCCAGGTCGCCGGTGGACGCGGCGAGCAGCGCGACGAGCCGGCCGTAGGAGGTGCGGGCGGTGCGCTCCGCAACCGCCCGCGCCTCCGCATCGGTCAGGCGTTGTCGGTCCATGTGCCGTCGACGAGGTACGTCGCGCCGGGCCGGATCTCGACCGCACCCCACGCGATCGACGGCGCCTGTCGCGCCCACTCGATGGCGGCGTCCAGGTCGGGCAGATCCAGGACGAACGTGCCGGCGAGCTGCTCCTTGGTGTCGGCGAACGGCCCGTCCTGCACCTGCAGGTCGCCGTCGACCAAGCGCAGGGTGGTGGTGCGGCTGGAGGGTTGCAGCACCTCCCCGGCGAGCAGGACGCCGGCCTGGTGCAGGGTCGCCGCGTAGCTGGCGAACGCCCGCTGGCCCTCGGCGATCAGCTCTGGCCCAAGGGACTCCTCGGGCACCTCGGGGAAATGCAGCAGCAGGGTGTAGCGCATGGCAAGGTCCTCCGTCTCTGGTCAGGCAGCGTACTGAGCGCGGAACTGCGCGATCAGGACGCCGGTGGTGGTAGGGATCGAGCGCTCCAGGGTCAGGTTCCGCCGGTCCGCCTCGCCGAAGAGCCGGGTGCCCGAGCCGAGCACGATCGGATGGATCAGCAGGACGTAGGCGTCGATCAGCCGGGCGGCATGCAGCGT
>DASQVF010000500.1:0-3217 GCA_035640915.1 Propionibacteriaceae bacterium | reverse complement strand
CGGGTGGGTGACGCACAGCTCGTCGGCGTCGCGGTTGAAGCGGGGGAAGTGCACCCGGACCGTCTGGATCCACGGTGGCGCACCGTGCGGCAGCCGCTTCTGGTGCACCTTCTCTCCGTCCACGCCGTCGGGGAAGCGGTGCAGCATGCACGGCCGGTGGTAGAGCGCGTTGACGATGCCGTCGGCCACCGAGAGGTAGTAGCGGGCCAGGTCGAGCTTGGTCTCACCGCGCGCCGAGAAGTACACCCGGTCGGGATTGCTGATCTTGACCACCCGGTCACCGACCTCCAGCTCGATGCGCTCGGTGGCCATGCCGGTGACCCTACTCGACCCTGATTCGGACCTGGCCGTCTTCAGACGAGGAACGCGTGTCCGGTCGGCGGTCGGAGCACCCGTGATTCGTCTCCGGGCGACAAATATGCAAGCCGCCGGTTGAGCTGGCCGAAACGTCCTCGCCACTGTCTCCAGAGACGGGCGTGACGCTGCGGCTCGCGCTAGTGTGGCGCACGTCTCATGAGGCGCATCGGGAGCGACGAAGGAGGACGGCATGGATCCCAGACGGGCCCGTTCGAACGGCGGGGCTCGATCATGGTTGATCGGCATGGTGGCGGTGGCAGCGGGGTCGCTGCTCCTCGCGGGATGCGGGGGCGGCGGGGGCGGCGAAGGCGGCGGAGAGGCGGGTGGGTCCGGGGCAGCGGGATACCCCGACCGCGAGATCGCCTTTGTCGTGCCGTTCGCGGCCGGCGGGCCGACCGACACCGTCACCCGGTTGGTAGCGGAGCCGATGAGCGCGAAGCTCGGTCAGCAGATCGTGGTCCGGAACGTCGAAGGTGCGGGGGGCACGGTCGCGGCCGGTGAGGTCGCCAACGCCGACGGCGACGGCTACACAATGCTGATGCACCACATCGGCATGTCGACGGCCCCGGCGCTGTACCCGAACCTTGCCTACAAGCCGTTGGAGGACTTCAAGACCGTCGGTCTGGTGACCACCGTGCCGATGACCATCGTGGCCCGCAAGGACTTCGAACCCAACACGCTGCAGGAGCTCGTCACCTACGTCAAGGCAAACGCCGACAAGGTCACCTACGCCAACGCCGGGATCGGTGCCGCCTCCCAGCTGTGCGGTCTGCTGATCGAGAAGGCGATGGGGGTGGACCTGACCGAGGTCCCGTACGACGGCACCGGACCGGCGCTCACCGACCTGGTGGGCGGACAGGTCGACTTCATGTGCGATCAGACCACCAACACCACGGGCCAGATCAAGGCCGACAAGGTGAAGGCGTACGCCGTGACCACACCTGAGCGGGTCGAGGCCCTGCCGGACCTGCCGACGACCGCGGAGGCGGGCCTCGAGGGCGTCGACGTCGGCGTGTGGCACGGCGTGTACGTTCCCACCGAGACGCCGGACGATGTGGTCGCCAAGATCACAGATGCGCTCGCCACGGCCCTGACCGACCAGACCGTGATCGCCAAGCTGGCCGAGCTCGGAGCCGCGCCCGCGCCGGCCGCGGACGTGACGCCCGATGCGCACCGGCAGAAGCTGCAGGAGCAGATCGACCTGTGGGCGCCGATCATCAAAGAAGCCGGGGTGACCGCTGGCGGCTGAGACCGGCCCGGGGGTGAACGGTCCGACCGCCCCGAGCGCGGCCCGCGACAGCCTGCTCGCCGGCGGCGTCTTCGTGGTGGTCGGGGTCGCCTTCGCGGTCGGGGCCACGCGGTACCAGCTGGGCTCCGCCCTGCGGATGGGGCCGGGCTACCTGCCCCTGGTGCTGGGCGTCGTGCTGGCCGGACTCGGGCTGGTCATCGTTGGTCAGGGCCTGGCGGCCCGTGCTCAAATCGCGAGCGGCAGCGATCCTGCCTCGGAACCGACCGCGGGGATCGTGCCGGAGGATCCGGAGCCTGCCGCCGCGCCGGGTCCGGTGTCCGGTACCGCGACGGCTGGTGCGTCGGACCTCGAGTCGCCGGTGGCAACGGCGCCGAGGACCGACACGCCGCCCCATCCGGAACCCGAACGCGGTCCGGTGCCCTGGGGCCGCGCCGGGTTGCTGGCGGCGGCCATCCTCCTCTTCGGGCTGACCGTTCAGGGCGCAGGGCTGGTCCCGGCGTTGTTCCTCACTGCCTTCCTCGCGGGGCTGGCCGGTCGCGGGACCGGACCGGTCCGTGCGGCGCTCATCGCCGTCGCGCTCACCGTGGTCTGCGTGCTCGTGTTCGTCGCCGGCCTGCAGCTCCGGCTGCCCCTCCTTGGCACCTGGTTCCGGTAACCGGTGGACCTCTCCGGTTTGGCCCTGGGCCTCGAGACGGCCCTGCAGTGGGAGAACGTCCTGGTCTGCCTGATCGGGGTCACGCTGGGGACGGCAGTGGGTGTGCTGCCCGGTATCGGTCCGACCGCGACCGTGGCGCTCCTGCTGCCGATCACGTTCAACTTCGACCCGGTGGCCTCGCTCATCATGCTGGCCGGCATCTACTACGGGGCGCAGTACGGCGGTTCGACCACGGCGATCCTGCTCAACCTCCCGGGTGAGTCGTCGGCCGCGGTGACGGCGCTCGACGGGCACCAGCTGGCGCGCCAGGGCCGGGCCGGGCTTGCCCTGGCCACGGCCGCGCTGGGGTCGTTCTTCGCCGGCACGGTGGCCACGGTGGTCCTCGCGCTGTTCGCCCCGCCCTTGGCCGAGGCGGCCCTGGCCTTCGGCCCCGCCGAGTACTTCTCTCTGGTGGTGCTGGGGCTCATCGCCTCCATAGCCCTGGCCAGCGGCTCGACCACCAAGGCCCTGGCCATGATCGTCCTCGGGCTGTTGCTCGGCACCGTGGGCCAGGACCTCAACACCGGACAACCCCGTTTCACGTTCGGCGTTCGCGAGCTCTACGGCGGTCTGGACTTCGTCACACTGGCGGTCGCGATGTTCGGGTTGGCCGAGATCATCCGCAACCTCGAGCGCCAGCACTCCGAGTCGCTGGTCACCCGTCGCGTCGAGGGGCTGTGGCTCAACCGGGCCGACCTGCGCCGAATCGTCCCGCCGGTGCTGCGGGGCACGGCTCTGGGGTCCCTGCTCGGGGTGCTTCCCGGTGGCGGGCACGTCTTGGCGTCATTCACCTCCTACTCGCTGGAGAAACGGGTTTCCCGGCGGCCGCAGACGTTCGGGCGAGGCGCGATCGAGGGCGTCGCCGCACCCGAGTCGGCCAACAACGCGGCCGCCCAGACGTCGTTCATCCCCCTGCT